>NZ_JBSQYM010000013.1:0-41151 GCF_055140805.1 Orenia sp. | reverse complement strand
GTTTTAGTTCTCTCTCCTAAGGTAGGAGAGAGTTAGAGTGAGGTATGAAAATGATTTTAAGTTTTTTATAAAATTACATTTTAGACTTGGACATCTATACTTAATCTTAAACTTATAATTAAATTTATTAACTATTATTCTCTATAAAATCATCAATCAGTCTTCTCGCAATACTGACCTTCTCTGGAATTTTAGGAAGGTTGTTAACATTAAACCACTGAGCATCTGCAATCTCTTTATCATCAATCACTATCTCACCACTAGCATATTCGGCTGTATAGGCTACCATCAAAGAATCTGGAAAGGGCCAAGGCTGACTACCGAAATATTCAATATTCTTAACCTCTAACCCGACCTCCTCTTTGACCTCTCTTCTAACACACTCCTCTAAGGTTTCAGCAGGCTCTACAAAACCAGCAAGCACACTATAAAATTCATTTGAAAGGCGGTGTGAGTTTGCCAATAAAATTTGATTTCCCTTAGTAATAGCTACTATAATAGCTGGTGATATCCGAGGAAAGATTATCTGATTACATTCAGTACAGATTTTAGCCCTCTCCCTCTTCAAATTCTCTGTTGGGCTTCCACACCTGCCACAATAGCGAGTATCATTAGACCACTGGATAAATTGATGGGCATAGCCGATTAATTTAAATGAATCTTCATCTATTATTCCATAAAGTTCTCTAATTTTATAAAAAGATAAACAATTGAGTACCTTATCTGGTGAGTCAAGTAACCCCACATAGCAAGGCACTCCATCTAAAGTACCAAAAAACTCTGTCACAATCGGCTCTAGATTATCTACAAATCTATTATTGATACTTGGAACAACAGGATTATTATCATTAAATTTAAGTAAAATTTGATTCTCACTAAATAAGAGCCAATAAGCTGAGTCTGATTTATTAGATATAGGTTTGATCAAAGGTTTAAATTCCATATAATATCTTCCTTCCTTTAAATATAATTATAATATTATTAAGCTATCTTATAACTTCTCCACTTCTTGATAATCACCTTGCTACCTCTTTAATTAAAATAAAGTAGATAATTTGTCGAATTAAATTTTAATGTATTAAGAGTTAATGGGGATATTGCGTCATTTTAGTAATATCCCCCACCTAACCTCCCCTACGAGTTTTTAAAAGACCAAAAACTCTTCGTGGAATCCCAATTTTTAAATGTCCCCCTTAAAAGGGGAGGAACAAAAAGAAGTTAAAGTCCTCTCCTTATCAGGGAGAGGATTTAGGAGAGGGTGGTTTACTCACACTCATAGCTCACACTCGACACAAAGTGTCACACTATCTCTCAATTGTATCATTTCTTAAAAATAAAATAGCACCTTAACAGGAGCTATTTTAACTTGTTATCTAATATCCAAATTTAAAATAATTAATTTTGCTAATCACTCGTCACTAATTACTTTGTAACTGTCAGACAATTTCGTTATGAAATTGTCTGACTATATACTCTTGCTTCCCAAGGCCTAAATCGGTTATTTTCTGATAATGATTTTGGTTGCTTAGTATAATTACCTGTGAGCAACTTCCAATCTTGATTAGTATCATCTATTCTATACTCTACACTATCACCTGAAATATTTAATAAGATTAGAAATTCCCTTTCTTCATCTGATCTAGTATAAGCCAATATATGAGAATCTTCTTCTCCATAAAGCTTAAAGTCTCCACGCTTTAAGGCATTATTAGCTTTGCGTAAGGCTATCAGCTCTTTATAATAATTTAAGATAGAATCATCCTCTTGAGACTCTTTTTCTACATTAATATTCTTATAATTAGGATTGACCTTAATCCAAGGCTTGCCAGTAGTAAATCCTCCATGACCTTGACTATTCCATTGCATTGGGGTTCTAGAATTATCTCTATTATGATTAAAGAAGTATTCTAAGGCTTCCTCTTCACTCTTGCCAGATTTTAGTGCCCACTCATACCTCTTCTTACTTGCTTGGTCTTGATAATCATCGATATTGTCAAATTTAACATTGGTCATCCCAAGCTCTTCTCCTTGATAAATATAAGGTGTCCCCCACATAGTTAATTCTAATGTAGCAAATAGCTTAGCTGACTCTTTCCAGTACTCTTTATCATCACCAAAAATTGATAGATGGCGAGGTAAATCATGGTTACTAAAAAAGATTGTATCCCATCCCTTAGGACTTAAAGAATCATACCACTTCTTAAAATAATCCCTTAGCATTGCTGAATCAAGCTTCTCTGCAAGTACATGACCAAAATGGAATACCATATCAAGCTCATTTCTGTCTTCATCTACATAAAGACTTGAAGATTCTGGGGTAGTACCACCAGTCTCACCAACGGTCATTACATCATGATTAATTAATACCTTCTCATACAGCTCTTGTAGATACTGATGAGTCTCTTCAAGATTACGATAATTCTTCTTTTCCCATTCATGTTCTGCTTCAGGAGCATCTGGTAGCCCCTCTGGCTTTCCAATATGATGGATAGCATCTAGGCGAAAGGCATCTATCCCTTTTTCTATCCACCACTCAACAATTTCATATATCTCTTTTCTAAGCTCTGGATTACTCCAATTCAAATCAGGCTGTTTATGATAGAAATGATGTAAGTAATATTCACCACTCTCTTCATCAAAGGTCCAGGCTGAATCTTCAAAGTAAGACTCCCAATTATTAGGTTCTTTAGACCAGATATAATAATCTCTTTTAGGACTATCCTTGGAAGAACGAGCTTCAATAAACCATGGATGCTCATCAGAGCTATGATTTAAAACCAAATCCATCATCACTTTAATATTACGTTTATGGCACTCATCAATCAAGAGTTCAATATCAGCCATAGACCCAAATTCCTTCATAACATCTCTATAATCAGAGACATCATAACCATTATCATAATTTGGAGAGGAGCAAAAAGGACTTATCCAAATAACATCCACCCCAAGTTCATTTATGTAATCAAGCTTAGCAGTTACCCCTGCTATATCTCCCACTCCATCACCATTAGAATCGAAAAAACTTCTAGTATATATTTGATAAACAACTACATCCTTAAACCAATCTGATTTTGTCATATTTATACCTCCAATATTATATAGTCATCCAATTTTAGAATGAAACAATAGAAAGATAGTGTGACACTTTAGTGTCAGTGTGAGTGTGGGTGTGAGTGGTTTAGTGTTATGGTTTACTCACACTCACACTAATCACTCACACTTAAATAAAGTGTCGCTATATATCCATTAACTACTTTCATCCTGCTAACTCCTTATTATTTCTAAACCTAGCAGTCCATACTTTAAATGGATTTTCCTCATAATAGAATCTCATCAAATTGATTCCCCCTCTAATCCCTTCATCTAAGATTAAAGTCAAATACATCCCCATTAGACCTAAGGAGAAACTAAAGATCATTACTGGCGATAAGGAGACTACAAAGATAGTACCAAATATCTGCGAATAGAGCATCCATTTGGTATCACCAGTACCTCTAATTGCATGACCCATCACTACATTAAATACCTGTAGATTGATATGTAACCCTGATAATCGAAGTAATGGCACTGCTCTAGCCATTACACTAGGATCTGAAGTAAAGATACCTGCCAGAAATTTAGGAAATACCAAGAATACCAATCCAAAAACTAAAGTAACTACTACAGATAATCTCTGACAATAAAAACCTATATCTCTTGCTTGCTCAAAGTCTTCATTGCCCCAATATTGCCCAACCTTCGTCATCGCTGCTTTGGCAAAACCAAGATAAATATAGAGTGCCAAAGATTGAATCCCTGCTACCAGTGAATAGATACCTATAGTCATCCCATCAATCTGATTTAATAAACGTACAATTACTAATTGTCCTAAATTCCACAGTAAAGATTCAATTCCACTAGGAATACCAATATTTAAGGTCTCCTTATATAGCTTCCAATTTGGTTTTAACAAAGCTCTTTTAGAGAACTTAAAAGGTAAATCCCGATAAAGTATAACAGCTATAAAGATTCCAATAGCTGCTATAATATTAGATATCATAGTAGCTAAGGCTGCACCCTCTAAACCTAGAGCAGGAAGACCAAACTTACCATAAATCATTACCCAATCTAAAAAGATATTACTTAAGCTTTTGGTAATTCCAAAGATCATAATCGGACGGGTAACTCCTACACCTTGGAAGATAGATCCTGCTGAAATCTCAATCCCTAAAAAGATTAATGAGACTGCTAAAATTTTTACATAAGTAACTGAGTCTTGAAGTATCTGCCCTTCTGCTCCAAAAAGTGAAAATATCCACCTCCCACCTAAAATCCATACTAAAAACAGCCCTATTGAAAATAATGTGGAGTAGAAGAATGAAGACTCTCCTAAACGCTGAACTTTATTATAATCCCTTCTTCCATAATTCTGAGCCACCAATACTGTTAATCCTGTTGCTGCAGAAAAGAAGAAGAAGTTGAGAGCATTATAAGGAATCAAGACATTACCAATTGCAGCCAAATAACGAGATTCCAGATTTCCTAGAAAAGCTCTATCGATCATAATCTGAAAATGCATTACTATATTCTGGATTATAATCGGTAAAGCTATAGTCAAAATCACCTTTAATCTACTTATTTTCTTATTTTCTTTCATCATAACCCTCCAGTCATACCTACCAGTCGGTATGTTTTTGAGATAAAAAAATTACACTTTCAATCTTATCCAATAATTATCAAACAATCTCTTGAACATATTCTGATCTTTTTTGATACTAGGATTGACAAAATTCAAATATGATAAATGCTGTAATAGAGCATCTAACTCAAAGGATAAGACCTCTGGATCTAAATCTTGGCGAATCTCCCCTCTTTTTTGTGATTTCTTAAAAACATCTGTTAAGATTCCTATCTTCAGCTTATCACACTCATCTACCGCCTTTTGGAACTCTGGATACTTTCGAGTAGCTTCATATAAGAAATTATAATAATGTAAAATCGCATCATCATTATCAGAACCTACCAAGTCCTGAATGTATTTTTTCTTCTCTTTAAGAGATTCAAAACCTTTCCAAATTATATCCTTTATATCTAATTCTATATTCTGCAGCCATTCAGGTATTCCATTTGGAGTAAAATAATCTTCTAAAACCTGATAATATAAGTTCTCTTTACTATCAAAGTAATGATAGATGCCACCCTTAGTCAACCCTGATTTTTTAGCAATAGCATTTAGGGAGGTCCCTTGATATCCTTTACGAATGAATAACTTAGACGCAGTTTTAATTATCTTCTCTTTACTATCGATTCCAATCTCCCTCCTTTAAATTAATAAATTAAGTTCAGTATTTTATACAATTATCTATATAATTATAACTAAATTAGTATAAAAATCAAGAAAATCTACAAAAATTTTAATAAATTATCTCTTTAAGTGGATTATAATTCTAATTGAAATATTTCTGTCAATCTATCATTTAATAAATTATTATTCAATCTTTTGTAAAAGTCATTAAAATCAGGTACCTCTCTAAAGTAAAATAAATGTGATTCACAATCACAATCACTTGACCCAAAGCCTGCAAAAGGAATAGAGCTACTCTCTAAACTTTTTAGTAGCTGTGCCCACTTATGTTCATACCTTTCTCTACCATAAATATACCAAATTTCAATAAGCTCTGTCACCTTTCTTAAATAATCGATATGCCAATAGAGCTTCTTATACTTTTTATTATGCCTTCTAACTCTTGAATGTACCCCTCCTGACCCAAAAGCACTCCCTACATAAGCATAGTAGCCTTTTTGAATCTTAAAATATCCTAATTTACCAACTTTAATCTCCTTATCCTCTTTAGCTTCTAAAATCAAGATATATGTTCCAGGCTCTGCTGTGATTGTCTGCTTAATCTTGCGCCATGACATTATCTTCCTCTCCTTTATAATATATAATCTATTTCTTAACCTTAGCACGATACTTTAAAAATACAACTAATATAATTAACATATTTAAAATTTTATCATACTCTGCTGGCAAATAAATAAGTAACAGCACCAATAAGGCAACTACTAAAATATTCAGTAGAACTTTAAAGATTATAATCTTCTTATTTTGCCCCTTCTCTTCTAACCTTATATATTCAGCTATAGCTATAAAGGGTAATAAGGGAATTAAGATTAATAATGGTACAAAATCCTCCATAACATATCAAACTCCTCTTTAAAAATCATCTTAAATAATTATTAAAAAAGTCTATTACCTGCTTGTACACATCCTGATGAAACTCTTGATTAATAATATCAAAGCCATGACCTTCTCCTTCTAAGATATATAGCTCCACTTGATTAGTAAATTTCTTTAAAGCATTATATAATAGCTCACTTTGCAAAAGAGGAACCTCAATATCTGCCTCACCATGAACAATCAAAAAAGGAGGTACTTCTAGACTGATATAATTAATTGGATTCGCTCCTTTTATATCTAATAAATCTGTCATACCATAGAAATTACAGACTGCTTGTACTCTGCTTGAATGTTCTAGATGCTCACCTACATCAAAACCTCTAACATCTCCTGCTGTCCCTAGTAAAGATGCCAAATGCCCCCCGATTGAACGTCCCCAAACTCCAATCTTCTCAGGGTTAAAACCATAATTCTCTTCATTAGCTCTCAGCCACCTAACAGCAGTTTTACAGTCTTCTATCTGAGCTGGAAACTCTGCTTCATTATATAATCGATAGTCTATTATCGCAACAGCATATCCATTCTCAATCAGTGGTCTAGACACACTATAAACCTCTTTATAGCCATTATTAGTACCTATCTCCCACTCTCCACCATGGAGATAAATTACCAACGGAGGCTTTTCACCAGTTAACTGAGGTACATAGATATCTAACACTAAAGACCTCCCCTCCACATTACAATATTCAAGGTTAGTAAATTTATTGACTTCCATATAAAATCCCTCCAGATAATAGCTATCACAAATAATTACCACATCTTAACATATTCTACAAAATAAAGAGGATTACCTTCTTTATTTAGCCAGAAATTAAAATATTATTATAATAGAAAAAGGACGCAATCTCTGCGCCCTAACTTAATCTTTTAATTAAACTATTTTCCTTAATCTTACTTATTCACTCTCTCCATATACTCGCCAGTACTTGTATCAATCTTTAGAATATCACCTTTGTTAACGAATAATGGAACAGTAACTACTACTCCAGTCTCTACAGTTACATCCTTAGTACCACCAGAGACAGTATTTCCTTTGACAGCAGGTGGCGATTGAATTACCTCTAGCTCTACTGCATCTGGTACAGCTATACCAATTGGATTGTTCTGATACATTTGAACTTGGATATCACTATTCTCTTTGATGTATTTATAAGAGTCACCGATCTGGTCTTTAGTCAAAGTAAGCTGTACATAACTCTCTTTATCCATAAAGATAAAGTCATCACCACTTCTATATAGGTATTGATACTCTCTTGTATCAACATAAGCTTGGTTAACTTTTTCTCCAGCTCTAAAACGTTTATTGATGATTCTTCCAGACTCTATCTCTCTAAGCTTAGTCTGTAAAAAAGCTCCACCTTTACCTGGTTTAACATGGTCATAGCCCATAATAGAGTACAGCTTGCCGTCCATTTCAATAGTCATTCCTGGCTTAAATTCACTTGTAGAAATCATTATGTATCCCCCTCGTTTTCAGTTTACAGTTTTCAGTTTACAGTTTACAGTTACTTTAAAAGATGAAATTATAAAATCACTATAGTTACTATCCTCTAATCTTAACTGTCAACTATCAACTGTCAACCGTCAACTCATTTATCTTTCTAATTGTACATTCTCCATTCTCAATTGTCAATTTTCAATTACTAGTAGCTCTTTAGGTGATTTAGTTAGAATCTCACAACCATCCTCTGTTACTACAACTATATCCTCTATTCTAACTCCACCCCAGTTAGGCAGATAGATGCCTGGTTCTACTGTTACTACCATTCCAGCTTCTAAGATTGTATCCCCCTTTGGCGATAGTCTTGGGCCTTCATGGATCTCTAAGCCTACAGCATGACCCAGTCCATGACCAAAATAATCACCAAAACCTGCTTCAGTGATAATGTCACGTGCAATCTGATCTACTTCCTTGCCAGTCATTCCGGCTTTAATTACTTTGATTGACTCCAATTGAGCCTTGAGAACTGTCTCATAAATTTCCTTATGTTTATCGCTAGGTTCAGCACCTACTACTACGGTTCTAGTCATATCAGAATGATAGCCATCATAGACACAACCAAAGTCCATAGTTACAAAGTCTCCTGCTGCTATTCTTTTACCACTGGCTACTCCATGGGGTAAGGCTGAACGCTCTCCAGATGCAACGATAAAATCAAAGGCATTATCACTAGCCCCTGCTCTTTTCATAAAGAACTCTAACTCTAAAGCAACATCGCGCTCAATAACACCCACCTTGAGAAAATCTCTAATCATAGTAAAGGCATCATCAGTAATCTCTACCGCCTTCTTAATCTTTTCGATCTCCTTAACACTTTTGACCATCCTTAATTTCTTGACTATACTCTCAGTAGGCTTTAACTCTACATCTAGCTTCTCTTTAAAATTCAAATATGTATTGTAATTCTCATAAGTAGCTTCAAATCCCAGAGTCTCTACCTGTAGTTCTTTAAGCAGTTCATTGATCTTCTCAAACTTAGAATCCTTAAACTCAACAACTCTATAATCTGGAGATTGCTTTTTGGCCTGTTGAGTATAACGAAAATCAGTAATTAAAATTGCTTCCTCTTGACTGACTAGCACAGTCCCAGCAGTTCCAGTAAATCCAGTCATATATCTGCGATTTTCAGGTGTATTAATTAATAATGCATCCAATTTTGCTTGTTTTAATTCTGTTTGTAATTTAGAGATTCTTTCTTTCATTCTATCACCTCCATATTTATTAATAATGTGTGAGTGTGAGTTGTGAGTGTGAGTAGTCAGTGTGAGTAAATTCAAAATCAATTAACCTCTTTAAAAATCTATGTATCAATTAGCTCTTTACTCACACCCACACTGTCACTAATCACTATTTCAATAATCTTATCACTTGCTCTAAAGCCAAGATATAACTACTAGCCCCAAAGCCTGCAATCTGCCCTGTAACTACAGGAGAGATAACAGATTTATGCCTAAATTCCTCTCTTTTATAGATATTACTTAAGTGTACCTCAATAATAGGAATCTCCAACATTGCTAAAGCATCACGAATAGCTATACTATAATGAGTATAAGCAGCAGGATTGATAATGATGGCTTCTACATCATGGTGAAAGGCTTTATGAATTACATCAATAATCTCACCTTCACTATTTGACTGAATAATCTTCAGCTCTACACCTTTCTTAGATGCAATATCTCGTAAACTACTATTTATATCACTTAGAGTCTTCAAGCCATAGACATCAGGCTCTCTTACCCCTAATAAATTTAAATTAGGTCCATGAATTACTAAAACCATCGCTACCCTCTCAACTCCTCTAATACTTCTCTAATTATATTATGTGGTAAATCAGACTTAATTACTACTTGACCTATCTCTTCTGCCAAAATAAATCTGATCATACCATCCTTGACCTTCTTATCCTTAGACAATGCTTTAATAATACTATCGATATTTAAATCATCAAAAAAGACTGCTAACCCAAAGTCTTCGATTATCTCCTCTTGTTTTTTTAGGTCAGCTGAATCTAAAAGATCTAACTTATTAGCCAATTTAGCTGCCCCTATCATACCGATTGCTACACCTTCACCATGAACAAATCTCTGATAGTTAGTCACAGCTTCTAGGGCATGACCGATAGTATGACCATAATTTAAGATAGCTCTAATTCCCATCTCTCGCTCATCTTGAGCAACTACCTCAGCCTTAATCTCACAACATCTCTTAATCAGATACTCCATCGTCTTAGTATCTAACTCTAAAATCTTAATTCTATTCTCTGTCAAGAAGTCAAAAAATTCTTTATCCCAGATAACACCATACTTAATTACCTCAGCTAAACCTGCTTTTAACTGTCGCTCTTCTAAAGTCTTTAAGACCTTAACATCAGCTACTACTAGCTTAGGCTGATAGAAAGCACCGATTAAATTCTTGCCTTGAGGATGATTAACAGCAACCTTTCCTCCTACACTACTATCTACCTGAGATAAGACTGTAGTAGGAATCTGTACAAAGTTAACCCCTCGCATATAGGTAGAGGCGATAAATCCTGCTATATCACCAACTACACCTCCACCTAAGGCCACTATTGTAGAGCTTCTATCTAAATTAGCCTCTACTGCTTGGTCATAAAGCTCTCTAGCAGTATTCAAGGACTTATACTTCTCACCATCACCAATTTTAGCAATGTGGACCTCAAATCCTGCCTCCTTAATAGCCCTTTCAACCTCTCTACCATATAGACTATCTACCAACTCATTAGTAATAATCATAACCTTAGAACCCAGGTTAAGTTCTTTAAGATATTCCCCAACTTGGGATAATATATCATAACCTATCTTGATATCATAACTTCTCTCTCCTAAATCTACTCTAAGCTGCTCCATACTGCCCTCCCCTTTAATGTACAATTGACAATTTACAATGTACAATCTTAAAAGAACTAATCAATTTAATATTATTTTAATTGTTAATTGTACATTGTCCATTGTCCATTATCTTCTCTATCTGCTCAACTACTTCTTCTGCTGATAATTGATCTGTATTGATCTGATACTCTGTACAATCATACTTATCTTCTCGTTCAACCAGCATACTCTTAATCTTAGCTAAAGGGTCTGCCACTTCTAAAAGCGGACGACCTCCTTCATCTTTAACCCTCTCAAATATAGTTTCAGCAGTAGCTTTCAATAAAACTACTACTCCATTACTCTTTAGATTATCAATATTCTCTTCTCGTAATACAACTCCACCACCAGTTGAGATAACCTGCTTATCACCTTGAGAGATATTTAAGGTAACCTTGCTCTCAACATCTCTAAAGTACTCTTCACCCTCTTCAGCAAAAATTTCTGGTATAGACCTTCCCTCAACTTTGACTATCTCTTCATCAATATCTACAAGTCTATAATCCAATCTTTCAGCCAAAAGCTTAGCCACTGTAGTCTTTCCCGTTCCCATAAATCCAATCAATGCTATATTCATGACTCTATCTCTCCCTTACCATAGCGAGATAATTTTCATAATTTGCTTTAATCTCTTCCATACTATCTCCACCAAACTTATCCAAGAAGGCTTGAGCCAATTCAAAAGCAACTACTGCCTCTCCGACTACACTAGCTGCTGGTACAGCAGTTACATCAGAACGTTCCACACTAGCTTTAAACTTCTCCTTTGTCTCTAAATCTACCGATGATAATGGTTGATATAAGGTAGGAATTGGCTTCATAGCAGCTCTTAAGATGATCGGCTCACCATTGCTCATTCCTCCTTCAATTCCTCCTGCATTATTGCTAGTACGATAAAATTTATCATCATAAAAGATTTCATCATGGACCTTAGACCCCCAGCGCTTACCTGCTTCCATACCTAAGCCAACCTCTACCCCCTTGATTGCTTGAATACTCATCAATGCCATAGTCAAGCGGGCATCTAACTTTCGATCCCATTGTACATGACTTCCTAAACCAACTGGTAGATTATTAGTTCTAATCTCAAAGATTCCTCCCAAAGAGTCTCCTGCCTCTTTACAATGATCAATCTCCTTAATCATCTCTTGAGTAGTCTCTTCATCTACACACCTTAATGGAGAGCCTTCACTTTTGGTCTTAAGCTCCTCTAATTCCATATCTAACTTCTTATCTAAAGCTACAGTACCAACCTGTAAGACATGACCTGCCACTTCAATTCCAAAGTTTTTAAGAAAAGTCTTAGCAATAGCACCAACAGCTACTCTCATAGCAGTCTCTCTAGCACTAGCTCTTTCTAGAATATTGCGAATATCCTCATGATTATACTTTAAACTTCCAGCCAAATCGGCATGACCTGGACGGGGCTTAGTAACCTTTGGTTTAACATGCTTAATCTTAGTCTCTTTTTTTATCACTAGCTCTTCTTGACTATAGCCACTATCACCAAAAGGATCCATAACCTCTTCCCAATTGACCCAATCTCTATTCTCTATCTGTAAAGTAATTGGACTTCCTAAAGTCTTTCCACCTCTAATCCCTGACAAGACATTGGCCTGATCAGTCTCAATCTTCATCCGACCACCGCGACCATAACCACCTTGTCTTCTAGCCAACTCTCTATCAATATTCCCTTTGCTTATCTCCAAATTTGCTGGAATACCTTCCAATATTGCTGTAATCGCTTTACCATGGGACTCTCCTGCTGTTAAATAACGCATCTTCATCTACTCCTCCTTCTCTACTGCTCATATCTAGTAATTTGTTCTTTAACATTCTTGATTATCATCTACAATTCCTGTTTTATTATAGATATTTTTTATATTATCTTAACTTTTTATAATGATAAATTTACTAGCCACAGGTTTCAACCTGTGGTGATGGTGACATGTTACACTACGGGTTAAAACCCGTAGCTAAAACTTAAACTGTCGCAATATACCCATTAACCCCCAGATCAAATCAAGAAAGTATATAGTTTATATAAATTAGGGTTAGAGATTAATCTCTAACCCTAATACTGACTAAATTCTATATTTGATCATATCTAATTTATATTCAATATTCCCCTTCAATAATATAATCTCCTTACTATCTATCTTCTCTACAACAAAATCTTCTAGTTTTTCACCTTGCTTAAGCAGGTAAACTCTATCTTCTACTTTAACTACAGCCAAAGAAACTTTACCCTTCTTTGTAACTCCTAGTAAAGTGAATAAAGAGTTATTTGAATTTAATCTATGTATACTCTTCTTATCACCTTTTACTTGATTATTATAGCTAAACTCTAATTTATTATCATCTGACTCAGTAAATGGTGACTTTCTTTTTGTGTTTTGAAACTTAAACAATTTGCTTCTTTTCGAGCTTTTAATCTGATCAACCTCTAATCTCTGATTATCTGTTTTTTTACTAATATTACCACTAGTCTCAGTCTTAGTTACAGTAACTGACTGATTACTATCATCCATTAATAATATTTTTGTCCATAAGAAGATAGCTACTACAACTAAAATTATTAACAAACTCAGCTTTACCTTCTGCTTAATAATCCACTCTCTTCTCTTTCTTCTAAGTATATTCACCTTTATTTAATTCACTCCCTTGCAGAATAGATATATAAGATAGTCTTAACCTTTAAACTTCTACCTTTATCCTTGCTAATAGATAGCTTCTCTATTGTAACTAGCCTGTCCATCTCTTCTAATTGGGATAAAAAAGTTATTAGTTGTGGATAGTCTGCTGAAAATAATAAGTTGATTGGAGCTTTAACATAATCGTCTTCTATTATAGAATCTTGAGGTGAGAGATTAGCAAGATTAATCTGATCATCATCTATCACCACTTCCAAATCTCTCAAGAATTTAGTCAGCTTCATATCAGCTGGTATAATATTATCTAATCCTAGCTTCTCTTTAAATAATCTATTTTCTATACTTTCCTCTACCTGGGGCTTAGAAGCTAACTGACTTACTGTTTTAATATCATCTTCTTTATTCTTGATAGACATCTTTAACTTTCTAATCTTAACCTCACTTGTCCTAATATTAAAGTAGTAGATTAAGCAAGCCAATAATATAGCTAAAATTAATGGAGTTAATGAGTTTAATCTCTTATCTTTTATATTATAAATCATAGGTCTAACCTCCCTGCCACCCTAAAGCTAATCTTCTCTGCTGTAGACTCTGTATAATCAAGACTAACTTCAGCAAAGTAAGGATACTCTTCTATTTGCTTGACCGTCTCAATTACCTCTCTATTATTAATGCTTCTGGCATTAACCTGAAATTGTTGATTCTGATTAATTATAAAACCTGTCAATACTACACCTTCTGGAATCAAGTGATTGAGATCTATAAGAATCTGCTGATAACTTAACTGTTGTGCCAATCTACCAATTAAGTTCTCTTTATTTCTAAGCTTTGCCTTCTCTTGTTCTAACAGCCGATTCTCTGCTATTACAGGCTTTAAAGAGTCCAATCTCTTATCAAGAACTATTATCTTCTCTTGATAACTTAAGATATTATTATAATTATAAAGGCTAAAACCAACCATAATAAGCAATATAAGCAAAGAGATGATAATATTTCTCTCTTTATTCCTTTTAGCTTTTACCTTTAGGCGATATTCTAATGGAATTAAATTCATCTTTGATCTCTCCTTTCAAACTCACTGCACCTTTATAAACCTTATTACCCTCCTCTTAATATTCTTATCTTTAATACTAACTTCTAATATCACTTTAAAGTTATGTGAAGTTACCTTAATTTTATCCTTTAGCCTAGAGTAGATAGCATCTCCAATTCCATCAACCCCCTTGATCTCATCCTTATTAGCAAAAGGCCTTCTAGCTTTGATATTTGTAGCCAAAATATCACCGATACCACTTAAAGATTTTAAGACCGAACTAGAAGCAGTATTTATATTTATTCTCCCATCTGATTTGACAGTTATATCATTTTTGATAGCTTGATAGGTCTTACTCTCATAATTATCCTCATTATCAATATCTCCTATTCTATTGACTTGAGATAACTCTTCAATGGCACTAAACTCTCTTTTTGTGATGATATTCTCTGCTATAATATCCCCTACTCCTTCTAAAGATGCTAACATCTCTTTACTAGCTTTATTAATATTAACCTTACTACTTTCATCTACTATCTTAAGCATATTATATTTAATTTTTAGCTTATGATTATCACTATCTATTACCTCTAGGGAACCGTTATTTTTGTTATATAAAGACCGCAGATTTGACTTACTAATATATCCTTTATCTACAAGTAACTTACCTAAACTATCACAGGCCTTACTCACTTCTAGATTAGTTATTCCATCTATTAAATAATAATCTCTTATACTATCTTGATAGTTCTTAGCTATCATAAACTCTGTTATAGTCAATCTCAACACCGCTGGAAAGAGCAGAGCAAATATAGTTAAAATTACTAAGACAAGAAACAAAGCATACCCATCTTCTTTAAATACCATGCTTACCACCCAGTCAAATATTATAATTGTTCAGCTCTAATCTTAATTGCTGTTTTTAGTAACTCTTCTCTACCATTTTCTTGAATACTTAGTGTAATATACAAGAGGTCATTTGACCTTTTTAAGTTAAAGGATTTAATCTTATTGCTAATAATATTATAATCAGCATTTAAGCAGAGATGACCTTCTGCTCTATAATAGATTACCTTCTCCTCTCCATTGGGATCTATATAAATAACTCTAGAATCTGATCCCTCCTTGATCTTCTTTATAGATTTAGCCTGTTGGAGATTAGTAATTATCATATTCATACTTATCCTCAGCTCTTGCTCTAAAGTAGACTCTAACTTACTAACCTTCCAAGTATCATAAATATTCTTCTTAACTATATATAAAGAAGAGATTACTATCCCTAAAATAGCAGTTACTACCATTATCTCTATAAGTGTATAACTACTCTCATCTTTTAATCTTATCTTCTTCACCTCCTACATATCCCTTACAAAAGTAAGTAACTCAGCTCTAGGAGTCTCCTTAAAATAAACCTCTACTATAACTTTTTTAACTTTTGTTCTTACATTATTAACCTTAATCAAATATTCATAATTAGTAAAGTTATCATCTTCTATCTTAGTTAAAGGTCTACTACTAATATCTCCAAAATCTTTGCTTCTTTCCTCTTCTAGCTTCAATCTAGCTAAATTAGTAGCTATAGTTAACTGCTTAGCCTCTACTATTTTAGTACTATTATCAATCAACATATCTGTTAAAGGAAGTAGTACCATCGCTAAAATTGAAATGGCTATCAGTAGTTCAACCATTGTAAATCCAGCTTCATTGTTGAAAATATAATTCATCACCCTTCACCCACTTACTCTACATTCAACTCTCCTGCATTAGAAGAATAGGTTATCTTTTTGCTACCATATCCTTCTTTGATTAGCTCTATACTGCCATTACCACCATCAATATTACCAAGAGTCTTAAAAAACACTTCTTTTTCTCCTGCACTAGATGAAAATGTTATCTCACCGAACTTAACCTTACTCCCCTTTAAATCTACCTCCTTAATTATCTCTTTACTAACTTTATCTTTCACAATCTGATATTTATTAGTAGCTTGATAGAAGATAACTCCATATTTAACCTTCTTAATAATAGATTGCTGTCTTGCCCATTGTAAATCCAGAACTAAATGATTAGTGGCAGTAATTAATTCTAAGTAGTCAAAATAGCCCTTAAACTTCGGAAAAGATAGTGAGGCTAAGATACCAATAATGGCAATCACTATCATCACTTCTACTAAGGTAAAGCCTTTTTCTTTGAACATATTATAGTTACCTTACTTTCTTTTTGACTTAATACTAGTATTTCCAGATTATAATTCCCACTAATAGTAAAATTATACTTTAGAGCTTTGATTTTTCTTAACGATTATCTTAGAAGAAGAATGAGCAAAATGATAAAAATAGAGTCTATAAGTTACTCTATGAAAGCCAATTTGAGCTAGTATCATAAAAAATCCCTAGTAGATTTTTCCACTAGGGATTTTTTATGATACTTCTATATCTTTCTAAATGTATATTATTCATCTTAGCTTTTCCATAACTTTTATGAAACTTAAATTAATAACTGATAATGAAGTACAAGGAGTCGGTTATCAGGAATCTAGAATCAGTATTAAATAAATTTAACCTATTCCAGATTCCTGATTCCTAATTACTAAACTATTGTAATATCTATTATAAGTAGTGTTAATCACAAAGTTCGTTGCTGAACCTTTATCCTTCACTTTCATAAAAATAGTAATTAATGGGTATAAATATTCTGGTAGAAAAAATAATCTAAAATAAATTTAAAAAAATACCTTCTATTCTAAAAAACCCTCACATAATAATATAAGCAGACATATACATAAGAAGCTTTAAATAAAAGTTTTACTAATTATTATTTAAATTTAATTCTCAAATTGAATGACCATAATTAATAGAGGAGGATATAATAAATGCATGCTTGTCCTTTACTCTTTATAGCAAATAAGAGCTTAATTAAAAAAAAGTCTAATTTAGATGAGATCTTATATAATAGCCCTTGCTTAACAGAAGAATGTATCTGGTTTGATAATCATAATAACTGTTGTACTATCACTAAGAACCCACAAAAGTCATATATAAAAAAGACCTTGGGTTGTATCTAACTCAAGATATAAATAGTCAACTATCTCCATCCAAACAAAATATTTGGAATAGAGCTTTCTTGAAAATTTAGGATAGATAAAATTTAGCTAATCAAGCACCAATATCAATTATCCTTATGGGTTTGTGATTTTAGAATGAAATTAAGGTTAATTGAAATAACTTATAGAGGTGATCTCATTGTCTATTCAATTATCTTCTAGAGTACCCTATTTTCAGATTTTAGAAAATAAGAGGGATTACACAGTGATAATCGATAATAAAGCTTATAAGATGAATGCTATTGGAAGTTGTGATTATCTAGGAGAATACTATAATTTGCCTCCTTCACCAGAAAAGATCTCTTTTAATAATGCTCCTACTGCTATTAAAAATAAGATTTTTGGAATCTTAGAAAAATATTATGGATACTAAAAGCTCAGGCAAGTTGCCTGAGCTTTTAATTATAACCCCAATTTCTCTTCCAATGCATTTCTCATAACTTTAATTGGTGCATCTGTACCAGTCCAAATCTCAAAGGCTATTGCTCCCTGATAAAGTAACATGCCTAAACCACTTACAGCTTTATCTCCAGCCTCTTTAGCAGCCTTTAATAATACTGTCTCAACAGGATTATAGACCAAATCATAGACAAGCAAATCTTTATGTAATGCCTTAGCACTTACCACTGGTTTAGCATCTACCTTAGGATACATTCCGACTGGAGTAGCATTTACTACTAAATCTACTTTAGCTACAACCTCATCTACTTTATTAGAATCAATGACTACTATCTTAACTGAATCTATTTTATCATTAACATCATCCACTAAAACTTGGGCAAGATCTTGATTCAAATCAGAGATATAAATTTCATCAATCTCTTCTAGAGCCAATTGGAAAGCAACAGCTCTCGAAGCACCTCCTGCTCCTATGATTAATGCCTTCTTATCTTTAGCTTCAAAATCTCCTTCTTCCTGTAATGATCTGATAAAACCTCTACCATCAGTATTATAGCCTATCAGCCGACCAGCTCTATTCTCAATAGTATTGACTGCTCCAATCAACTCTGCCTCTTCTGATAGTTCATCTAGATAAGGTATCACTGCCTGCTTATGGGGGATAGTCACATTGACACCTCTTAGGTTTAAAGCCTTAATTGCTTGAACTGCTTCTTCTACATTTTCTGGATTAACAGCAAAAGGTAGATACATATAATTCAAGCCTATCTCTTTAAAAGCACTATTGTGCATTGCTGGGGAAAAAGAATGCTCTACTGGATAACCAAACAACCCCGTTAACTTGACCTCTGCTAAATTGCCCTCTAATATAACCTTCTCCATACTAACTCCTCCTATGTTTACATTTATATCTGTTAAATTTATATTTCAAAACTCTTCACAGCTAGTCCTAATCTGTTAAATTCAAGATTAAATTTTAATTTCCTTGTTTGAAGATAAAATAAACAGCTTATTATAGAGACTTAAAGTGGGGCTTAATGGGGATATTGCGACACTTTAAGTTTTAGCTACGGGTTTTAACCCGTAGTGTAAAATGTCATCATCACCACAGGTTGAAACCTGTGGCTAGTAAATTTATCATTATAAAAAAGTGTCGTAATATCTCTATATAGCGTCATAGTTAAATTTGATTCTAGATCTACAGAACTATAAAAGAAGAACCCTACAGCATTTAGCTATAGGGTTCAGTCTCAATTATTGGTAATTTTTGAGAGTTGCGATTTCTTCCTTCAAGTCATATACTAAGCCTGTTAATTCATTTAACTGCTCTCTATCTGCTTCTAATTCATCATACAGCATAGTAAGCTCGTCATTCTCTGAATAAATACTTGAGTATTCATCCTCCATATCCTCAAAAATATCAGCCATCTTCTCCTTGCCAGTATCAATAGTTTCAGAAGCTACATCACCAGCCATCATAGCCCTCTCCATTCCCTTTTCTGCAAAGGATTTAACATTACGTTTAATCTTTGGTCCTAATAAATAGGTTAAAGTAGCTATACCAACACCAATTAGAATATTCTCTGAATTGACCGGTTTTAGAAGCTTCATTTTTATCCCCCTATCTAGTTAATGATTCTACATAGATAATTTCTTCTAATAATTATCTTAAGTGAATAGATAGACCTTAAAGCTCTCCATCAACTCTTAAACTCCAACTCTGCTATAATAGTCCTTTGTCACTTTCTTTAATTTCTCAATATAGCTGTAAAGTAAAGTGACAACCACTCTGCCCTTACATAATATTATGTATCTACCAAGTGAAAAGAATACAGAAAATTTTAAGATTTTAATATTCTCTTATCTTTAAAAATTTAACATAATAGTTACTTTTATCAGTCAATATATTAACTACAATATCTATATCTGTCAAATTAAAAAGCCTCTCCAATATTTACATAAACTTTAGTATCATCTTGCCCAAAGGCTATATCAAATCTTAGGTTAATACCCTCTTCTTCATCCAAATTATATCTAACACCTAACCCATAGCTTTCTTTTAATTCATCTATCTCAAAATCTTGATTGTATACCTCTCCTATTGAAACAAACACGATACCATCAAATTTCTTATAAACTGGATATCTATATTCAAGCTGAGCAGCAAATTTATTCTTATCTATATACCTTCCATCTAAAATCCCTCTCATAATATCACCATTACCAAGAGAAGATAATTTTTGAAAGGGCACATTCCCTCGATTAAGTTCTAACATAGTTTGAAAACCTATCACATGATGATTATATAACTCTGTAAAAACTCTATAATCAAGCTTATGCTTAATAAATTTATAAGCTGTCAAGCCATGATGATAGGTTTCTGCTTCATAATTAAAATACTGGCCATTTCTTGTATTTGTTTGCCTATCCCGAGAATCATAAGCATATTTAAGACCTAAACCAAATAAATCTATGCCTTCAGTTCCTTCAATTCCTTCTACCCTCTTATCCAAGCCCAAGTTATAATCTTCATAACTTGTGATAATTCCTAAATAATTGTTCTGCGTGACCTCCTTACTAAAACTTCCTCTAACCTTAAATCCTTTACGATTATATTCTTCTTCACTATCAGAGTCTGTATTATTTCCTAGACCATAGAACTTTGAGAACCAATCTTGATAACTAATCGATAATCTTATTTTTTTACCACTATATTTTTTATTACTCACTACAAATATATTGGTCTGCTTCTCTTGAGTATACATCGCTCCTAAATCTATCTTGAGTTTCTCTTGCTCTTCTTTCTTTAAATAGATAGCCATCCCACCTAACATCACTCCTGTTTCGGGGCTACTAGCTATTATTGGGACTGAGATTGTCTTAATCTCTGGCTCTTTTGCCCACACAAGGCTTGTACTCAAAATAATTAAGGTAATTGATAACAAGACTTTTTTCATTATTTCCTCCTCCTTTAATTTTCTTAAATTGTTCAAACTTCTTCTAATTCATATTTAGTTCTTATGAGGATATTGCTACAGTTTCGGTATGAGGTGGACGAGTATCTAGTTATCTATACATTTAATAATCGGAGCAATTGCCTCTTTATCAGTCCAATCTACTGGCTTATCATAGATATCTAGTAAGTCTTTATCATCTTCATCTAACTCTCTTTTTTGCATCTTTATCTTAAATTTTAGAGCAAGCATCATCAGCTTATCAATCAAGTTCAACTCTTGATAGTTAAAAGCACCTCTTAGATAGAAAAAATCTATTTCTTCCTTCATCTCTGCTCTAAAATTATGATTAATAATATGATTAATAGTCTCTTCTTTGGCAGGTGAGCATCCAACTGCAAAGACTATAAGCTGCTTGTCCTGTAATTGCTCAAAGTTCTCGGTAAGTAGCTTAACTCCTTTTATCCCTACTGCATGTAAAGATCCTCCTAAAACTATAGTATCATAGTCCTTTAAATCATTAAGCTTAATTTCAGAGTTATTCACCAAATCTCCATCTAACCTTTCAGCTATCCATTGTGCATACCTCTTTGTACTTCCATACTTAGATTTATAGATGACAATAGTTTTATTGTTCTGCTCTCCCATTATTAATTCCTCCTTTTTAAATATAATTGTGTGACTTCAAAAATATCTTTATAGGTAGATAAAAGAACGCTTTGGTTGTTAGAAAAATGGGTTGGTAGAAACTGCCTAACCAACTAAATCTCTAACTCCTAACTATCAAAGAAAATAGGTATGAATTTTTTATAAAAAAAGCAAGAAACTTTAAAGTCTCCTGCTTTTAATTAAATTCCTTTATTTTCTTATTACTTATCAAGATCTTTTTAATATTTTCAAACTTTAACTCAGCCAATAACATTCCTAATACAATTAAAACACCGCCCCAATATCCTCTTACACTGATTAGCTCACCAAGGTAGAGATAGGCAAATAAGGCACCAAAGACTGGTTCCATTACAAAGATAATTGCCGTTCTCGTTGCAGTAGTAAACTGTTGAGCCTTATTCTGAATAATGAAGGCTAAAGCTGTGGCAAATAAGCCCATGTAGATTACATTCATCCAAACATTAGTAGCTATTACTAAGAAATAATCACCTTGAACTAAAGTGATTATTCCACTTAATAAAGCTACTGTTCCAATTTGAACAACAGCAAATAAAATTGCATCTTTACTTTTAACATATCTGTCGACTAATAGTATATGTATTGCCAAAGAAAAGGCTGACAGAAAGACTAGAAAATCTCCTAAATTGAATATTAGATTTCCATTAAAGCTTAATAATCCCAATCCTATAGTAGCTAAGAGGACCCCTAAAGATGTAGTTAACTCTGGCATCTTCTTAAAAATAATTGCTGATAAAATTGGTACTAATACTACTGCCAATCCTGTAATAAATCCAGCCTTAGAAGCATCGGTCAACTCCAACCCTGTAACCTGTAAAGCATAACCTCCAAAGAGAAATACTCCAGCAAACATCCCATACTTTAATGTATCTCTATCTAATTGCATAACCTTTTTATAGAAGATTAATCCTAAAAACAGTGTTGCAAAAGTAAATCTTAAGGTTAAAAAGTAAAATGGAGTAACCGTATTAAAGATATTCTTCATAAAAGCAAAGGTACTTCCCCAAATTACAACTACAAATAGTAATGATAAATCAGCTTTGACACGTCTTGATAGAAATTTTTTCATAGACTTCTCCTTTCTATATATAGTTTAAGGAAGAGTTGCAACTCTTCCTTAAACTATATATATTCTTAATTCTTCACTCATTATTGACCTTAACAGCAATCAGCTTTTTCTAATTCTTCTATATCTACTTCTACATCTGTCACAAAATATCTTGTATATAGATAGGTAAGCATTACTGCTAAAATCACTCTAGAACCTAGCATAATTAACCCATTACCACCAATAGCTACAAATAAGAGTGTATCTTCAACTACAGCATGGCAGACCATTAGAAATACAGCCATGGTCATTAACTCTCTAGGAGATAATTTATCCTCCTCTACACTTCTGATAATCAGTCCAGCACCATAGGTAATCCCAAAGAATTGGGCTACAATCAATGGTAAACTAGCATCTTTAGGTAGTTTAAATACTCTTAAGATTGGTATAAATAAGCTAGAGAATTTATCTAATAGACCAATTTCATCTACTACTTCAATACCGATAAGTAATGGAAATAAGATTACTGCTACTGTCTTTAACATCCCTATACTTCCATTAAAAACTTCAGAAAAAAATCCTACCCAATCCATCTATATAAGTCAACTCCTTTACAAAAGTATATTCAAGATAATTCCAGAAACTATAGATAATATTATCCTTAAACTTATTAAGGGTAACAACTTTACCTTTATCCTTTTGATGATAGCTCCTTCAATGATTAAACTATGGGATAATCCTAGCATAGTCCCTAAGATAGTAATCTCCCTTGCACCCAAATCTAAACCAGCAATTACTCCCAAAGCTCCATAGATATTCATTAGATACCCTGTTAATAATGCTAAAGCAGCCTCACCTGGTAACCCTACAATCTTCATCATTGGACTAAAAAATTGGTCTAGATAACCTATAACTCCTGTATATTTCAAAAAAGTCACTAATATATAAACTGGAATAATAATCTTCATCAAAGATAAATAAGTACTACAAGATTTTTTGAATCCTCTTGTAATTGCTTCAACCACTCATCTTCCTCCTTCTTTTAACAAGTTTATTTATTAAGTATTTATTAGTTTCCATCCTATTTTATAATTAATTACTTATATAAGCAAGGATATCATTATTTTTAGAATATTAAAATATTTTAAATTAACCTAATCATTTTTGAGAATTAAATTTTAATATAAGTGGTGTTTGTTTATGGGGATATTGCGACACTTTTAAACCCCAGTGTATAGTGTATAGTTGCGAGTGGATAGTTAAGTACAAAACCTTAAATCACAAAGCTTTTAATCTTTTTACTATCAACTATACACTATCAACTATCAACTGAAACGAAAGTGTTGCACTATCTCTATATTATCTCCCTTTTAATAGTAAAATATCTTATGTATGAAAAAAAGTAGTGACTATTGATAGTCACTACTTTTTAAAACCTAGTTTCAACACCCATATATACACCTTGAGTTACACGGTCAATATCGGTGATATTATAACTATCAAGAATATTATTACTATCTTGAGTATCTAAGTTCACACTAAAAGTTTTGTTTTTAAGATTCTCTTGCTTGATTTTATAGCCAACTTTAGCAGTCAAATCCTCTGCTAGAGTAAAGCTGAATCCAGTTTCTAAAGAATAATTATTATTAATTTCATAATCAGTTAAGCTATCTCCTTCAACCTCATTATTATTCTCTAATAACGGTGAGGATACAGTATAATCACCAGCTAGACCATACTCTCCATCTACAAAGAATCCAATACGGTCAGTTAAATCTCTTTTTAGACCAAATAATAGATTAGCACTCTTACTTTCGATAGTAAATAACTCTTGATTGAAAAAGTCTGTTTTAAAGTTGGAGTAATGCCCACCAACACCTAAATAGAACTTGGTATCTGGAATAATATTAAGCTCCTTCTTTAAACCTAAACCGATATTTTGAAAATCTGAATCGATATAATTATTATATCCACCAAAGGAGTAATTAGCTTCTAGAGCTAGCTCATCAGTGAATTTAAAGGAACCCCGCAACTGCTTTGCTTCCATATCTTGATCTAGGTTGTTATTATACTTATAATTTAGCTTCATATAATCAAACCCCATACCGATTCGGTCATTAGCAAAGGCTATTGCAGTATTTACTACTACGATTAAGGCTACGACTATTACTGCGATTTTTTTCATCATTTCCCTCCTCCTATGTAGGTTTTCTTCTCTGCTCACTATTAATTTTACCGTAAATGGTTCTCAAATTAAAGAAGTAAATATTAGTAATAAACTGGGTTTTTTAAGCTTCTTTATTACATATTGGTTCTTTAGTTATTAGCGTTTAATGTGGATAAAGCGACACTTTTTCACTTTGAAAATGGGCAAAATTATTAAAACATTTTTCGGGAAAGCTTATCAGCTTTTTTCCCGAGTGACTTTTAGCATTGCCCTAAAAGTAACCAAAAAGTCTAGAAGAAAATCAAACTCTCTCAGCAATCAAATTCTTTAATTATTATTAATATTAGACTCTCTAGTTAAGATTTTGGTTACCTCTAAGTTTTAATTCAATTTTTGCTTCGTTCAAACAATAATTTTCTTCACCTTTAAAGACTTTAACTGTCAACCATACACTGTTAACTGTAAACTGAAGTAAAAATATCGTAATATCTCTATAAAAATCCATCTTTAAATTATATTTTAAAACCACAAATCTATCTGTAGTCAGCCAACTTTAGAATGAAACAATAGAAAGATAGTGTGATACTTTTGTAATCAGTGACGAGTGATTAGTAAACCACCCTCTCCTAAATCCTCTCCCTGATAAGGAGAGGACTTTAAATTCTTTTTGTTCCTCCCCTTTTAAGGGGGAGGTTAGGTGGGGGGATATTACTAAATTGTCGTAATCCACCCATTAAATTAAACTTTAGACTTTGGTGTCTATATTTATAATCAAGAACTATAAACCATATAAATTTTATTAGTCATCTGCTCTAACTCTTTAAGTTTTCTCTCTCTTTCGCAATATAACCTCTGTGACTCTTCAATACTTGATAAAGAAAAAGATATCATCTCCCTAGGCTTCATCTGAGCCAAAGTAGCTATATCAACTGAAATTACATTAGCAATCTTAGTATAGCCACCAGTAGTTTGATGATCAGACATCATTATTATTGGTTGACCATCGCCTGGTACTTGAACCGCCCCCAGAGATATACCTTCTGAAATAATATCAGCACCTTGAAAAGGCTGAAGTTTTTCCCCTTCCAACCTATAACCCATTCTATCTGATTGGAGTGAAATACTATACTGGCTATTAAAGAACTTATCAATCTCTTGCTGAGAGAACTCTTGAAATTGAGAACCTTTAACTACTCTAATTTCAGCTTCTTCTTTGTATTCAGAAAGATACTGCTTAGGTACTTTGAGGATTCCAGAAAAATCTCCTTTATCAGTATCCACTACCTTTAAAGAGTCACCAGCCTTTAAGCTTCTTCCCTGATAGCCACCTAGTTGACCTCGCAAATAAGTAGAAGAACTCCCCATTACCTCTTCAACCTCTATCCCCCCTGAAACTGACAAATAGGCTCTACACCCCTGTTGAGCTCCTTTAAAGGTCAATCTGTCTCCAGAATTAACCTTGACTGAAGACCATGAATAAATCTTCTTCCCATTAATTTCTGCTCCCAACTCAGCACCAGTAATTGCAATCCTAAAAGCACCTAGAAAGATGATCTCTGGTCCTAAGAGTGTAATCTCAAGTGCTGGAGCATTTCTCCTATTACCTACTAATAAATTAGCAATTTGAAAGGCATAAGAGTCCATTGCTCCTGCTACTGGCATCCCATAGCGTTGATATCCATATCTTCCTAAATCTTGAACAGTCGTCAATAATCCAGGCTTATTAACTCTCAAACTTCCCATTACAATTAACCTCCTTTCTGAAGTTCAGTGAACAGTAATGAGTGATAAGTGACAAGTAACAGACTAGCAATCATTATCAATCTTCTTTACTGAAATTCGATATTCTCCCATCTCTATTTGCTCTTCAATTAATTCAACCTCTTCGTTAAAAACTGGTACAAACCTAAGATAAGAACCTGCTTCCAATAAAAAGGGTGCCTCTCTATTTGGATCAAATAATTTAACAGGAGTTCTCCCTATGATCTGCCAACCACCAGGGCTACTGATTGGATAAATTCCAGTCTGATGATCAGCAATCCCTATACTTCCAGCAGGAATCTTCTCTCTAGGATTCTTTAGCCTTGGGGTAGCAATCTTCTTTGACATTCCACCTAAATAAGGAAAGCCTGGGGTAAATCCTAGCATATAAATTAGATAATCTCTACTACTATGTATTTTGATTACCTCTTCAACACTCAAACTATTATACTTAGCTACTGTTTCTAAATCTGGACCATATTCTCCACCATACATAACTGGGATTTCAATTATTTTAGTAGAGGGTGTAGTGAAGATATCAATTTTTTCTTTTAACTCTCTTAATTGAGCTACTAAAGTATGATAATCTATAATTAAGGGATTGTAGACTATCATCAGCTTAGTATAACTAGGAATATACTCTATTACTCCTGTTATCTTTTCTTCTTCCAATAAATAGACCATTGCCTGAATATCTTGATTAATCTCTCTTTTAATCTCATCTCCAAATTTTACAAGTATTGAGTTATCACTAGCAGGAAAATACTCTAACTGCTCTACCATAAAATCAACTCCCTTCTATAAAAATGGTGCTACCTCTATATCATTCTCACCTAAAGTCTGATTAATCTGCTCCACTAAAGCTAACGCAGTTACAGTATCCCCGTGAACACAGATAGTATCTGCCTTAATTTCAATCTCTTCACCTGTAATTGCTTTAACTTTATTCTCTATTACCATCTTTAAGACCCGCTTAGCTACCAAATCATTATCTTCAATTATTGCTCCCGATTCTCTTCTGGAAAGTAGTTTACCCTCTTTAGTATAAGCCCTATCAGCAAAGACCTCATTAGCTACCTTTAGTCCTACATCCTCACCAGCTCTAATCAACTCAGAATTGGCTAATCCCACAAGTACTAACTCACTATTGATATCATAGATAGCCTCAGCTATCGCCCGAGCCAAATTATAATCACTAGCCGCCATATTATATAAAGCCCCATGAGGCTTAACATGTTGTACCTTCCCACCTAAGGCTTTCACAAATCCATCCAGTGCACCTATTTGATAAATCAGATAGCTTCGTGCTTCTTCTAGGGTAAGCTCCATATTTCTTCTACCAAAACCCATTAAGTCAGGCAGGCCTGGATGGGCTCCAATTGCTATCCCTTCATTTAAAGCAAATTTGACTGTCTGCTCCATCACCAGTGGATCTCCAGCATGAAAGCCACAGGCGATATTAGCCGAACTGATTATTTTAATGATCTCATAGTCATTTCCACAACTATATCTACCGAAGGACTCACCTAAATCACTATTTAAATCAATCTTGTTCATATGACATCTCCCTTTTTGCACTTTTATTAAACCATATTATACCTTTAGAAAGTACAGATTTCAATATTATATATTAAAATCAAAAAAAGAGTCTCAAGCTTATGCTTAAGACTCTTTATATTCCACACCCATCACATTCTGAACATTTCTTTAATAATATCTTAAAGCAACGAGGACACCGAATTACTGATTTATCTTTGACCTCATATCCGCATTCTGAACAGACTCTTACCTTCTTATTGGTATTACATTTCATATTTTTACACCCCTTATTTTAAAATTGAATATGTCGTTATAAGAGGATAGTGCGACACTTCGTGTCGAGTGTAAGCTATGAGTGTGTGTAAAATCTCTTTTTATTGAGGTTTACTCACACACACCCACTCACGCTAATTTTAAAAGTGTCCCAATATCTCCATAAAATCTATATTAATAAAAAAGTGTGAGCACTGAGCTAAACTCTAAGTAGTCTACTCACACCCACACTCTACACTCTATTAAAATAATGCTAATAATTTAGCAACAATACCACCTGTGACAAAGGCTGTAATCCAGCTTCCAAACCAGATATAAATACTTTCTTTCCAGCTTCTCTCTTTAATCATGATCAACATTGCTGCAATACATGGTACAAATAATGTAATTGTAATCAAAGCTACTGTAGTCTGAGCTGGTGTCATAGCTAAGCCAGTTAAACCAGCAGCACCAAAGTCACGGCGAACAATTCCCATAATAAACGCTGTAGCAGCTTCCTTAGGTAGCTCTAACCACCCTACAGTTATTGGAGCTACTGCATTTTGAATAGCATCTAAAATTCCAAACTCTTGCATTAAGGTAATTGCCACTGCACCAACTGCAAAGATAGGCCCTGCCTCTTTAATGAAGGATTTAGATTTGATAAAGGTCTTTTGCATAACATTACTCAATCTTGGCAGACGAAGTGGTGGTAAATCGATTAATAAATCTGTAGATTCACCAGGTAATATCTTGTTTAAAAAAGTTCCAGCCAGCACATAAACAGCAAAGATAGCTGCCACATAGACAATAAAAAACTTAGCACCCAATGGAGCAATTAACCCTGCAATAACCCCTAGCTGTGCAGAGCAAGGAATTGCTAATCCTAATAAGAAGACTGCAATAATCCTTTCACGCTTAGAGCCTAGTAATCTAGTGGTAATGGTAGCCATAGTTACACAACCAAAGCCTAATAACATCGGAATTACTGCTCTACCATTCAATCCCAAGGATGTCAACATCCTATCAACTAAAGCTGCGATTCTAGGCAAGTATCCTGAATCTTCTAAGATGGCCAAGAAGAAATAAAAACCAACGACTAACGGAAGTAATAATCCAAAGGTATAAGTAATAGTCATTGTCAATATTCCAAACTCTCCTACCAATAATTGACCTAATAATGAACCAGGTTCCACTATATTATGAACAATCCCTCTAATAAAAGGCTCATAAGTATTGATAAAGATAGTCTCTTCTGTAATTCCTACAACTGTTTGAGCGATAAATACTCCTACAAACTGATATAATCCATATAAAGCCAATAATAACATCGGAATTCCTGTTAACGGTCTTAACATCAATCTTCCTATAGTAGTTCGTAAGTTTGTTCCTTCATTTGTTTCAGTAACTACCTTATCAACAATCTCATTAACTCGCTCTCGACGATCTCTATAAATAGTCTCTCTATGCTCTAAAGGTTCAATATTATTCTTCTGGGCTACATGAGGGTCTCCTTCTAAAATCAATAAGGACTCTGATCTAGTTACTCCTTGAAATTTTACCTCTTCTAACTCTTCTTCTAATTTCAAGCTACTATTTCCAACCTTAGCAGTCCAAACCGCCTCTTTTACCTCACTTAATCCTTCACCTTTAATTGCAGTCGTTGGAATTACTGGTACTCCTAGTTCTTGACTTAAAGTATCAACATCTATATCCAACCCACTCTTTTGAGCCTCATCCATCATATTTAGAGCTACCAAGACTGGAATCCCCATATCGATAATCTGTTGGGTTAAAAACAAATCCCGTTCTAAATGGACTGCATCCACTATATTTACTACTACATCAGCTGAAGCAATCACATCTCTAGCTACAATCTCTTCATCATTAAAGGAAGATACTCCATAAACACCTGGAGTGTCGATCACTACATCATCTTTATACTTCCCTGAACTGATATCTAAAGTCGTCCCTGGATAATTAGATACATCGACATAAATTCCTGTAAAAGAATTAAAGAAGATCGATTTCCCTACATTTGGATTTCCTGCCAATACAATCTTTTTTGCACCTGCTGGTATATCAATCTGGTGACTTATATTACAACAATCCATTATATCCTTCCTCCTATTACTTATCAGTTATTTTTATAATTATTACTTGACTTTAATCTTTTGTGCTAATCTTCTTCCAACTGCAATCTCTTGTAGATTCCTCTTTAAAATCACTGGTCCTCCTGGTATCTTCTCTGCACAAACTACATTAGAACCTTCCGAAATTCCAAATCTCATTGCTTGAGCTCTAATCATCTCATCAGGAATCAAATCAATTTGGAACTTATCTCCTCGCTTAACATCAGCTAAAGTCATCTTAATGTCCCCCTTTTAATTATATACTTATTTTTAATATATTGATAACTAAAATAAAAATCATTATCATGTATTCAGATTAAAATACCTTTCAAAGTACTATATAACCATTATACTCCTGCAATAAATTACTTAATATGATAATAGTCACAAAACAGAATAAAAATCATTCTCATTTGTACTAATAATATTATAATAAATACTATTCTAGAAGTCAATGATTATCATTAATAACATTTTATTGAAAATAATAATCATTATCAATATACTTCGAAAAATATATATCAATTCTTTAGCTCTAGCTTTAGTACATTCTCTTCTTATGGATTATAAATTGATATATTAAATTTAATAAATTACTTATAAAAAAATAACCCGACAATGAGAGTTACTTCAAAAATTTTATAGGTCTAATCCTGCTTGTGCTAATGCTTGCTTTAAAGCAGAATTATAGGCATCAGTACTCACAGTAGCACCAGAGACTATATCTATATCTGTAGATTGCTGTTGAACTGCTGCCTTAGGAAAATCATTATATAACTTTTTAGCTGGATAATATGGATATCTAAAACCCTTATCCCCTGCTAATTCTTCTTTTTTCTCATCATGAGCCGGAATAATCTCTACCCTTTTAATCATCTTTTTATCAACTGTCACCTCTAGTAAAACATAGCCATGGTCTTCATAATCTTTGGCTATCCCATAATATAACTTCTCCTTATACTCTCCAGAAGCTATGGCTAAAGCCATATTTGTAGCCTCTCTATATTGATTATAACTTCTTGTTGCTCCTGAAATTAAATCAACCTCTGTCGATTGCTTTGCAATTACCTTGTGAGGGAACTCCTTAAAGAATTTTATTGCCTCTTTACTAGGATAATTCTCCCCTTTTAGAGGATTAATAATTTCCACTTGATCGATTTTGCCTTCTGTTATTGTTACTTCAATAACTACATCTCCATGCTTATCAGGTACATAACCAATATAGCTACCATCACGATAGTTACTAGCCGCTATTACTGGACTTACCACTCCAAATAATAAGATTAAAATCAAAAATATATTAGATGACCTCTTCATTTTAATGACCTCCTTTACAAGTAAATATGGGTCTAAAGTAAAGCGTAATTAATTCTTACAAATGTATGAATTTGAAATAAAATTTAATGGGTATATTGCGACACTTTTCACTTTTACAAAGTAAACAAATTCTTCATTGATCTAATTAAAAAAGTTACGAGAAAGCTTATCAGCTTTTTTCCCGTGTTACTTTTGCCATTGCCGCAAAAGTAACCAAAAAGTCTAGAAGAAAATTAAACTCTCTCAGCAATCAAAGTACTAATTATTATCATTGATTATATTCTTTATTTAAAATCTGATCAAACTCTAAGTTCTAGCTCAATTTTTGCTTCGTTCAAACATTAATCTTCTTCAGCTTAAAAATCTTCAAAATCTTTTAATTCTTAACTTTTAACTCTTAATTTTTAATTGTAAAAAGTGTCGCAATATCTCTATATAACGCCATATCTATATTTCACTCTCCAACTTCTTACCATGCTCTAAAATAATCTGTCTTTGTGCCAACTGACCAACCTTAGGGTCATGGGTTACCATCAAGATACTGTGCCCTTGCTGATGTAGCTCTTCAAATAAGTCTACTACTATCTGTTCATTCTCTTTATCTAGATTACCAGTAGGTTCATCGGCTAAAATCAGCTTAGGATAGTTGATCAAGGCTCTAGCAATACAGACTCGCTGTTGCTCTCCTCCAGATAACTCTTTAGGCAGGTGATTTGCCCGATGCCCTAAACCTACTCGTTCTAAAGCCTTTAACGCTTCTTCTTCATCAGCCATACTATGATAATATTGAGCTACCATTACATTCTCTACAGCAGTCAGATAAGGAACTAAATGAAATTGTTGAAAGACCAATCCAATCTTCTCTCTTCTAACTTTTGTAAGCTCTTTCTTATTCAGCTTAGAAATATCAATCCCATCTATCTTAACCACTCCCTTACTAGGAGTATCCATACATCCAATCAGATTTAACATAGTACTCTTTCCAGAACCAGAAGGTCCCATGATAGAGACCCATTCACCATGCTTTATCTCTAAACTCACATCATCTAATGCCCGTACATCACCATCATAAATCTTTGATACATTCTCTAATGTAATTAAACCCATCTTTAACACCTCGCCTTTATAATTTACAGTGTTAGTGTAGGTGAGAGTGTGAAAAAACTTAATAAAAATATACTCACACTGACACTGATCACTCACACTAAATTTTTATTCACCCTTCAACGTAACCGCTGGATCAATCTCTACCACTCTACTTACTGGTAAAGTAGATGCTATACAAGAGACTATAATCGATAAAGCAAAAGAAGAAATCATCACCATAGTTCTAAAAGAGATAGCTGAGTCAAAGACACTCTTACCAATCAACTGTGCTCCTAAAAATCCTAAACCATAACCTACTAAACCACCGATTCCACCTAAGATAATCGCTTCTGTTAAAAATTCAATGATTACATCCTGATTCTCAGCACCTAAAGCCTTCTTTAAAGCAATCTCCTCTTTACGTTCAGCTACTATTGTCATCATCGTTGTCGATACACACAATAAAGTAGAGAGTAAGATTACCATTACTACCAAGTACATTAATGATTTAATCTTATCTAAGACCTTACCTTCAGAACTAGCGATCTTTTGAATGGTATCTAACTCTACCCCAGATAGCTTCTGATTTATCTTAGCTGCCTTCTCCTTTAAATCTTCACCTTTGCTGATTACACTAAGGTAGGCTGTATTAACCTGTCCTTCTTTAGCCAATAATCTTTCAGCTACTCCTAGATTCAAGAAGATACGATTATCTGCATTATCACCAGTCTCTACTATCGCAGTGACTAGAAACTCTTCACTACCCCAGGTGTTCTCGGTAGCCAACTTCAGCTTATCACCGATATCATAGCCCAACTTCTCAGCCACATCCCTTCCAATTACTACTTCATCCTTTATATCATGATTTGTAGGTAGTTCACCTTCAATCTGCCAATAGGGATTGATCTTACCAATTTGATCAAACCAAGTTCCTACCAAAACAACAGGCTTGTTGCTTTTAAAGACAGAAACCTGTGATTCTACCTCAGCTATACCGTAAAGATTAGGACGATAACCGACTAGCTCTTCTTGACTAAACTCTGCAATCACTCTCTTTAATTCATTTAAAGAAAGGTTTTGAGCTTGACCTGAATTAGGCTTTAAAGCCAGATTTGCTCCATAAGTCCTTAGTTCTTTACTCATCTTGATATTGATATCATAATAAACACTAAATAGAGCTGAGATTACTCCAATTCCAACCACTATAGCAAAAAATACAATAGCAACCCTTGATTTTCTCTCCTTTAATGCTTGAGATATCATTCTCAAGAACATCTTCCACTTTTTCATAAGATCACTTCCTCTAACCGTGTAATACTTCAGCTGGTTCTAATTTTAGTGCAATCCTCAATGGAGAAATACTACCACACAAGGCTACTACACTTGCCAATAATAAGATAAAGGGCATTACTATCAATTTAACAGCAATAGCCATCCCAAAGACCTGTTGACCAATCAATCCCGCAAAACCGATACCTAACAGATAGCCCAATCCGCCACCAACAATACCAACCACTACAATCTCAATCACAAATAATGCTATCACTGCAAAATCACTGGCACCAATCGCCTTCAATAATCCAATCTCCTTCTTTCTTTCCAGCACCTTGGTAGTCATAATACTGGAAATTCCCAAACCAGAACTGATTAAGGAAGCTATAGTTACTAATAACATTAATAGCTGAATCTTATTTAAGACCTTCCCTTCAGATTCTGAAATCTGACGAACCTGTTTGGCTACAACTCCAGGAATCGCCTCTTCTATTTGGAAGGTTATAGAGCTAACATAAGCTGTACAATACCAAGTTTCAAATTCTTCATCACTCAAGGCTTCAGGATCTGCTTGAGCCTTTCTCGCTAAGTCATTAACTGGTGTAGTCAAGGCACTGACCTCTATCTTATCCACCTTACCCTCTAGCCCTACTGCCTGCTGTAAAAAATCTAGAGGTAGATAAATCTGCTTCTCGGCATCATCACCACTATTAATAATTCCAGCAACCTTTACTCCTTTACTAACTAGATTTTCTCCTTGAGCAAAGTCTAACTTAATGGTGTCACCTACCTGTAAGTCAAACTTATCAGCTAACTTCTCACCAATCATAGCTTGATTCTTATCTTTACCATCTTTAATCCAACTTCCGTCTACTTTCCACCATGATTTAATCTCCTTAACTCCAAATCTAAACTTCTCTCCTGTAGGAATCCTAATTTCATCATCAAACCAAGTACCAACTACAGGTATCTGTTCTCCATTCAAGCTTGCATTAGATTTTAAGTAAGGTGCTAAATTAACTATATTGTGGCGCCAAAAGATTACCTTTATTGCCGCAACATCCTCCTCTGCAATATAATCTTTCTTAGCTCCATGAGCATTGAAATCAACACCATCAATTTCTACTGGCAAAGACTCTGATTCTGGAACTACAACTATATTGGAACCATAGGATTTCAACTCTTGATTCATCTTATCTCCTACATCTAAGGATACACTCAACATTGCTGTAGCCAAAGATGCACCAAAGGTAATAGCTAAAATAGCCAATAATTTAGATTTAATCCCTCTAGTAAAAGAGCTTTTTAACATTCTAATTAACATAATTTACACCTCCTACTTCGCAAAGAAATCCTCTCTTGCTAATAAATCATTTAAATTGATTCTAATACTATCCTGATCAACTCCATAAGGTAGCGGAATAGGATTACATCCTCCTGGGAAGTTGATTGTCATCTTATTCATTACTACATCACAACGCTTACAGACCACCTCATCATCACGTTGATAGTATCCTGCTACTCCACAGATTTCGCAGGCATCATAGACTACACCATAAGCATCATCTGCCTTCTTAATTAAGAAGAATTTAATTAATGTACCCCTCTCTGTCTGATAAGAATAACGGTGTATCTCTCCATCCTCTAACTCTGCCTTAGAAACAATAAATTCACCTTTCTCTGGCTGCACTGCTATAGCAGGAACTAGCTCTATCTCCTGATTAGCATAAATATAACTTACTCCTAATATGGCTATACAGAATAATAATACTCCTACCCCAGTCTTAGCCCAAAACACTTTACTCTTTAAGTCCCCTTTAATCTTTCTAGCTTCAGCAGGATTTAAAGCTCTAAGGTCTGTTAACCTTTCCTTCTTGAATAGATTGATAAATAATGAAATAACTATTATACCTACTAAAATATAGAAAAATCGTTCAATATTATTATAAAGTGGTGCCAGTTTAGAGATCAGCTTTGGAGTAGCTGTAATAAGACCCTTAACTATAAAACCATAAAAGGCTAAAATACTTAAACGTACTAAATTAATTAGATAAATCAATATAGTTAAATTGCGACTCCCCACTATTGTCAGTTTCTTATGAGATTTAACCAAAGTAAAAGCAAAGGCTATACCCAAGACTATCCCTAAAACTCCACCAAAGTACTGCAATAATAGGGCTGTATTAAAACCAGTTGTCAGCATCTCATTTTGTGCCATCTCTTTTGGAAATAAAAATAGCCTCGTTTCAAATTTTACTCCTAAATATAAAGTAAATAGAAAGACCATAATCTCTGAAAACAAAGAACTCTCTAGCTGTATTTTACTACCATTAGCAGACTTGCTTCTATATTTATTACTCTGATAATAAATCCACCCAATCATCACTATAGTTAGCACAAATCCAGTAAAGGATAAGAAGATTTCAATCTCCTTAGCAATCCTAAGATGATTCAATGAGTAAACCAATAAAGCACTGAATAGCAAAGCTAACGATAATCCACCATAACCATAATTAGCTAATCTCTTCCTCTTAATCTTATAGATAAATCCAAATAATAGTCCACTTAAAATTGCCAACTCTAAACTATCCCTTAAGGTCAAGGCTAAAGTTTCTAACATAACTAACACTCCCTTCATAAAAGACTAAATCCCCAGGCTTAATTTCCAAAACCTGGGGTTAGTCTATGATAGTTGATTAAATATTACCTGTATAAGTGAAGTCCCACTCAACTTTGATAGGCTTCTTCCAGAATCTCTTTTCAACACCTGTCTCTTTATCAACATGTTGTAAGAAATCTTGTTTAGCTGGTGAATAGATAATGAAAGCCAATTTATAATTACCAATCCCCATCATCTTAACATTTGCACCATAGTGAGGTCCATCACTAGCTACCATGGGCATGAAAGTACCTTCTTGTACTTCACCAGTCTCTACATTCTCTAATCTATAATCTACTGTTAAATATGGAACCCATGCTCCAAAAGGAATACCATATGGATTTCCTAATAATGCTGCAATATCTGCTTCAATATGAAGGTCAGACTCATTTACAGCCAAACCTGCCTTATCATTTGGCTCCATGGGTACTGATTGGAAGTATACTGCTGCAATCTGCATATGATTAACTTCCTTTGCCTCTCCAATTGGATATTCTGTAAATGCATATGTATTAACTCCTACTCCTACTAACAAAGCCATTACCATCACAAAAGCCAATATCGATCTTCTCAATTTCATCTTAACCCCTCCAAAAATTTCATTTATATTTTTAAGCTACTTGCTCATTTCCTTTAAAGGAATAGACTAAACCAATAATCGCTGCTATAAGTAATAGCACCTGTAAACTCAAGGTCTGCCAGGTCGGATAGACTCCTAACCAAGTTATAGTTGGTAATCCATCAATTCTGGTTGTTCCTAAAACAGATGCTTCTTGTAACTCTCTCATTCCTTGACCAGCAAATACAAAGGCAAGATAATAAAGTAGCCCACTAGTTACCATAAAGAATGGTTTTAAAGGCAACTTCAAGCTTCCTTTCTGTACTATCATATAGATAATTGCTAAAGCCACACAACCTACTAAAAATCCTAAACCAATCATCCCATAAGCACTCTTATCAGTCTTAGCAAATAAGGCTTGGTAGAAAAGAACTGTCTCTGCCCCTTCACGATAGACTGCTAAAAAGACCGCACTCCATAAAGCCCAACTATTACCAGTAGCCAAAGAATCCTTGACCTTACCCTGAATATACTCTTCCCATTTCTTAGCCTCTACCTTGCTGATTAACCAGAAACTCACTGAGAACAATACTACCATTGCCAGTAACATCGTAATACCTTCTAGTAACTCTTGACCAAATCCACTGATATGAAATACATATTTAAATAAAATTGCTGTCAAGAAACTGGCTATAATTGCTACTATTGTACTGTTATATACTGTCTTAAGTTTATCTTTATTACCAGATTTGATTAAGTAAGCAAGAATAGCACTAATAACTAAGATTGCTTCAAATCCTTCTCTGACAATAATCATAAAGGAGTAAACAAATTTAGCCAAAGGACTATCATCTTCTCTAGGTGCTAATTCATTTAAGCTTGTAGCATATACCTCTAGTTCTTTTTCTAACAAATTTGCTAATTCTTGTACTTGTTGTTGACTAGCCCCTTTATCCATTAGCTTCTTAATTTGGCTGAACATATACTCAACCTTAAAAGCATTCTGACCACCTATGTAACGTTGTATAGCCTGTTCCATCTCTTCACCTTCAAAAGGAATAAAGTACGCATCAGTAACACTCTTTTTAGCCCCTTCTACATCACCTTGTCGATATAGCTTAAGGCCTTTATTGATTCTAACCTCAATATCCTCTGTAACATCATGCCAAGAAGCTGCATAAGTATCAACAGTAAAATTTACTATTAGCACAGATAACATGAAGAAGATTAATAATAACCTATTAAATCTATTATTCATCATTTTCCCCCTTTCTCTAATCTTGATTTTAATTTTGAAATTCATTATCAATGCGAATCAAAAAAATATACTTCTTCTAATCTGATTCAATCCGAGTTAGATTAAAATGAAACTCGTTATCAACATTTAACATTATAGTTAATTAATCTTATTTTGTCAAGGATTTAGTTAAATTAGTTTCTTTAACTAAATTTGAAAAATATAGTTTTCCAACAAAAATTCTTGGTTTTAATTCAAAAAGCCACAAATATCTAACTTCTTATAGATACAAGACCACGATCGACGACAAAATACAACTGGAATGTCGCAAGACTTAGCCTTACACTTGACATTTTCACAGAGATTATGGCTGATAAAATCGGTCATAACTAAGACCATATCTGCATCTGTACTCAGCTGAAATTTATAAGAGTTTCTACCAGTAACATGCTCTATCTCCTTAAAACCTAATTTACTAAGCCTATCTGGAATATTTCCTAGCCTATCGCCTCCTACAATCACAATCGACATAGCTGTCCTCCTCCCCATCTCAAATGATATCAATTATCATTTATACTTATTATATCTTATCCTCTAAAGTCTTGTTGTGAGATATCTCACAAAGACCTTTAAAAAAATTATTCCCTCAAATTGTTAAAACAAGAATGATTCTCATTATATGTTATTATAATAAATTGATTATTTTTTGTCAAGAAAATACTTGGAGTTTATATTTTTTCCATAATTAAGCTGTATTGTGGTAGTATTAAAAGTAATCCCTTCAAATTTCTCAATAATAATCTATCTCACAACTAGAACTCTACTTTCAAAAATCTTTCAAGTATCACTTCCCTACTACTAGTTTTTCTCCTTCTAAAAATTTAATTTCAATTAATTCTTTAAATCAATTTAATGGAGTTTATTCTAATTTTTTAAAAGGATATATTGGTAAATTAGTGAATTATTTAAATGAACTATTAATTATAGATATCCAAGTCTAAAGTGTAATTTAATGGATATATTGTGACACTTTCGTATTAGTGTAAGTTATCAGTGTGAGTGTGTGTGAAGTGCTTTTATATTGGGGTTTACTCACACTCACACACCCACTCACACTGATATTTAAAAGTGTCGCATTATCTCTATATTGTTTCACTCTAAAGTTGGATGACATACATCGTTAATATAAAGGTTATATAAAATAGCCTCTATAAAGGTAGGTACTGTTAAAAGGTTAAACACCAATGTATATGAATATGGATAGTTCATTTTTAGAATTTAAAATTATTTTAAAGTTATATATTTAGTAAAAAGCTAGAAAAACAGGTGAATTTGAGGTGAATATATTATGAAATATCTATTTAAAACTAAGGTAAAGAATCAACTTATGTCCAAGGATAACTCCCCTGATAATAACTATCGTATTCTTCGAGCAGATTGTGAAAATTGCTTCGGTTTATGCTGTGTTGCACTCTATTTTTCAGTTACAGAAGGCTTCCCTATTGATAAAGAAGCAGGACAGCCTTGTATTAACTTGCAAGAAAATTTTAGTTGTTCTGTTCATAAAAATTTAATAGAACAAGGGCTTAAAGGATGTGTTGCCTTTGATTGTTTTGGGTCAGGACAAAAAGTTGCCCAAGTCAGCTTTAGTGGACATAACTGGAGGAAAGTTCCTGAATCAGCAGAACAGATGTTTGATGTATTTTTAGTCATGCGACAACTGCATCAACTACTATGGTATCTTACAGAAGCATTGATGTTAGAAGAAGCTTCTTCTATTCATGGAGAAATTAGTTCTATGCTTTATAAGATAGAGGGTCTTACTTATCTTAGCCCAAACTCACTTATGGAATTAGACGTTGAAAAACATCATAGCAATGTTGATAATCTGCTTTCAAAGACCAGTCAACTCGTCAGAGTTAGAACTTGTAAAGCAGAAAATAATATCTCAGTACATAAAAAAAGACTTGGAGGAAGATTAGACTTTATTGGAGCAGATTTAAGAAAAGGTAATCTAAAAGGACAAAACTTTAGGGGTGCTTACCTTATTGCATCTAACCTTAGAGGAGCCGATTTGAGTGGTGCTGATTTCCTTGGTGCTGACCTCCGAGATGCCGATCTCAGAGGAGCTAACTTAAGCAAGAGTATTTTTCTTACTCAAGCTCAAATTAATGCAACTATGGGGGATCATAGTACAAAACTCCCCTTATCACTTATTAGACCAATACACTGGGAAATTAAATAAGGTTAAATGAAACTAGTCCTTTCTTGCCTAATAAAACTCCATATAAATTGCTTGTCTACCTATTATACCAACATGAGGTTAAGAGCTTTACCCAAGATAATTTTATAGTTATATGATTATAGAAAGGAATTGATTCTAAATGAGAACAGGATTAGATAAATTATATGAGAAAGATTTAGATTCCTTGCAGTCCCCATAAAGGCTAAAAAGGTTGCTGCTCTACCAATTAGAGCTTTTGTAGAAATTTTAAAGTAAGAAGATAATAGAATCTATGTGGTGAATTATATGGATTTAATTTAACAAAATTTAGATAAAAATTATGATATGGAGGTATTTAAATGAATAAAGTGAAGGATATTAAAGTATTAATTTTGTTACTATTACTTGTCATATTAGTAGGATGTGAGAATACTGAATGGACTTTAGGTAAAGAGGAAT
>NZ_JBSQYM010000012.1:0-28973 GCF_055140805.1 Orenia sp. | reverse complement strand
TAAAACCTTTATAATCATTGATATTATAAGATTTTAAGATGTTTTGAACTTAACTGTCAACCGTTAACTGTACACTGTAAACTAAGACACGGCAGTGTCACACTATCTATCTATAAAGTCATATTTAAATTTCATTCTAAGTTGGATGACTATAATTAAAGTTTTTTCATATTTTTAATTTAATAATAATAACTTTATAGGGGAGGTGAGGCAGGGGATGGAGCTTGAGAAAATAGGGGTTAGTACTGATTGGTTGGCTGTGATTATAGCCTTTATATTATGCTTATTAGTTAAGTTTGGATTAATAGCTAATATACCTTGGTAGAGGGAGGGATAATTATGTCTTTTATAGAATTAGCAGAGAAGGGTAAGAACAATTGTTTAAATAATTGTTTTATTCAGAAGGTTCCTGGGGTAGCTCTCCTATTTTTAGTAGGTTATCTTTCTAAAATAATTGCAGGATATATTCCTCATATGGAATATGTATTGATTGCCATCTTATTAGGAATGTTAATCAGTAATACAGTTAAGTTACCAAAGGTCTTTATTCCAGGAATTGAGACTTATGAGCTTTGGTTAAAGTTAGGGATTGTATTATTGGGTGCTAGATTGGCATTACAGAGTGTCTTTCAGATAGGTATAGTAGGTTTAATATTAGTTATAGTTGAGATAATAGTATCTATTGCTACAGCTAAATATTTAGCCAAGAAATTTGGATTAAGTGATAAGTTAGGCAGTTTATTGGGAATTGGTATTGGTATTTGTGGTGTTTCAGCGATTATAGGAGCCTCTGGAGCAATTGATGCTGATGAAGAGGAGGCAAGTTTAGCTATAGCAACTATCTTAATCTTTGGTGCAGTAATGGTATTTTTATATCCAATATTAGGTCAGGTGATGGATTTATCCCATCAAGCTTTTGGATTCTGGTCTGGTTTAGCAATTGATAATACAGCAGAATCTTTGGCAACAGGTTTTGCTTTTTCAGAAGAAGCAGGGCAAGTGGCTACTATAACTAAACTCTCTAGAAATGCTCTAATGGGAGTGATTGTTCTATTTTTTGCCCTTTACTATGCTAGAAAAGGTGTCAGTGGAGAGGTAGAGCATAAGGGTGAATTTATTTGGGAGAGATTTCCTAAATTTCTAATTGGATTCTTATTGATGTCTTTATTAGCTACTGTAGGCTTTTTTAATCATGATAATGTTGGTGATATGAAGAACTTATATAAGTGGGCATTTATGCTCTCCTTTGCTGGTGTCGGATTTAGGACTGAATTTGATAGAATGAAGCAAGTGGGTTTTAAAGCTTTTTTTGTAGGTTTAGGGGCAGAGATAGTGGTAAGTATAGTGACCTTATTAGCGATTTTGATAATTTATTGATTTATTCTATAATTAACTTTATAATTAAGGCTAAGTTTAAGGTTAAGACTAAGATTTAAACTAATACTCATACTTAAACCTATACTTATATTTAAATTATAGATGTCCAAGTCTAAAGTGTAATTTAATGGATATATAGCGACACTTTCGTGTCGGGAATCAGGGATCTGGAACCAGTGTTTATAACTGATTCCTGACTACTAATTCCAGATTCCAAAAAATGTTACACTATCTTTCTATTGTTTCATTCTAAAGTTGGATATCTATAAACTATTAATCATCAAAATAAGAATAGTAATTATAATTTAAGATATAATAATTGATGAGGTGAGAAAATGGTAATTGGGATAGAAATAATCAGTTCTAAAGGATATGATTATTTTAAAATGGTTGTTAAAAATTACATTAGTATAGTTGACTTACAAAAATCTTTACAAGTTCCTGAAAAGTATCATATTTTGGTTAATGGATTCTATGAATTAGATGACTATCAAGTTAAGCCTTATGACCAAATCTCTTTTATAGTCAATCCAGTAATTACAGAAGTGAAAAACATCAATTAGGAGGTAGATGATGAATCTATTTTGGTTATTAGTTGTATCACTATTACCTGGTCTATTATGGGTTTATTACTTTTATCGTAAAGATAGATATGAACCAGAACCTGCTAACTTAGTTATAAAAGCATTTATTTATGGGGCTTTAGCCGTTATTCCAGTGGGATTAATAGAAGCCCCTTTTGCTAAATTAATTTCAAATCCATCAAATCTCTTAACCTTAATGTTTGTAACAATAGGTATAGTTGGTTTGGTAGAAGAGGTTGCTAAATTTGCTGTAATTAGATATACCATCTATAATTCTGATGAATTTGATGAAGTTGTTGATGGTATTATCTACTCGGTAGCTGCTGGTTTGGGCTTTGCTGCTTTAGAGAATCTATTATATACTTATGTTTTTGGATTTAAAGTTGGAATTATTAGAGCTATAGTTACTAGTTTAATTCATGCTTCTTTCTCAGGTATTATGGGCTATTATTTAGGGAAGGCTAAATTGGAGTCAAAACCTGCTTTAATCTGGACTGGTTTATTACAAGTTATCATTTTGCATGGTCTTTATGACTTCTTGATTATAAGTGGTTTGGTCTCTAACTATCTTGTCTATGGAATGGTAATTGCCTTTTATATCTATTTAGTCTCTTTAATCAACCGTGCTGTAGAATTATCACCCTTCAAACAAGACGAACAATAACATGCGAAAAATAAATATTATTAGTTTTTGACTTGATAATATTTATTTTTTATGTTAATATTGTTATTGTGTGTTGAGTAATAACGAACTTTCTACTCTATGTGAAAGGGTGATTTTATGTCGAAGAACTATGATTTAATCATTGTAGGAGCAGGACCGGCTGGAATATTTACAGCCTTAGAATTAGTAAAGAAGAGTAATTTAGAGATTCTGATTTTGGAAAAGGGTAGAGATATTTATAAACGTGATTGTCCAATGAAATCAAAAAATACAGATTGTGTTAAATGTCACAATTGTTCTATTGTATGTGGCTGGGGTGGGGCAGGAGCCTTTAGTGATGGCAAGTTGACCTTATCAAACGAGATTGGTGGGCATTTAGATGAATATATAGGTAAAGATAGATTATCTGAATTGATAGCTTATGCTGATGAGGTCTATAAAGAGTTTGGTGCACCAGATAAGGTATATGGTCCTTCTGATGAAATAATTCAAAATATTCATGACCGTGCTACTATGGCTGAATTAAAGTTTATTCCATCAAAAATTAGACATTTAGGGACTGGACATAGTAAGAGTGTATTAGCGGAGATGAAGGAATATCTAGCAGATAATGGTGTTGAAATTAGAACTGGTGCCAAGGTGACAGAGATTTTAACTGAAGGTGATAGAGTTACAGGGGTAAAAACTTCTAAGAACGAAGAGCTTAGAAGTGAGATAGTAGTTGTAGCACCTGGTAGAGAGAATGCAGAATGGTTAAGTAAAGAAGCCCAAAGATTAGATATTACTACAACAATTAATCCAGTAGATATAGGAGTTAGAGTTGAGTTACCAGCTGCTATAATGAAAGAGCTGACTGATGTTGTTTATGAGTCCAAGTTTGTGTACCATTCACCTACCTTTGATGATAAGGTCAGAACCTTCTGTATGTGCCCAAATGGTGAGGTGGTTAATGAGAATAATAATGGTTTAATTACAGTAAATGGTCATAGCCATGCTACAATGAAAACTCAAAATACTAACTTTGCCTTATTAGTAAGTAAGAACTTTACTGAACCCTTTAAAGAACCAATTACATATGGTAAAGATGTTGCTAAATTGGCTAATTTATTAGGTGGAGGAGTAATTGTACAACGGTTAGGTGATTTTTTAAATGGAAGAAGATCAACTGCTGAAAGGATTAGTCGTGGTTTAGTAGAGCCAACTTTAAAGGATGCTACTCCAGGGGATTTAAGTTTGGTATTACCTTATAGACATCTAAAGGCAATAGATGAAATGTTACAAGCCTTAGATAAGATCTGTCCTGGAGTTTATTCTAGACATACATTATTATATGGGGTAGAGGTTAAATTCTACTCTTCTCGATTAGAGGTTAATAATAACTTAGAGAGTAAGATCAAGAATTTATATACTGCAGGTGATGGTGCAGGTATTACTCGTGGTTTAATGCAGGCTTCCTCGTCTGGAATTGTAATTGCAGAAGATATATTAAAAAAATTAGATAATTAAATAGGTAGATAAAAAAGTTCTAGTGAAATGTACTAGAACTTTTTCCATTTGATAAGTGATTTTTTAATCACTTATATTTGTCAGTCTAGACAATTAAAACATCTATTATTTAAGTTAATTTTAAATTTCTGGAAAAATTATTGACATAATGTTAAAACTCTGATATAATTCTTTGCAGAACTTGTCGAAAAATGTCTTAACAACAAAAATTATAAAATAAGTTAGAAGAGGTGCAGAGTCATGAAGTCAACAGGAATTGTTAGAAAAGTAGATGAACTAGGTAGAATGGTAATTCCAATTGAGCTAAGAAGGACTTTAGGGATTGAAACAAGAGACCCATTGGAAATTTATGTAGATGATGATAAGATTATATTTAAAAAATACGAACCAGCCTGTACTTTCTGTTCAAATGCAGGTAACACTACAGAATTTAAAGGAAAGATCGTTTGTTATGAGTGTATAGATGAGATGAAGAACAGGGGTAAAAGTGCTTAATATACAAAAAAATTACTAGTAATTTATCCCTTAAATAGAATTTTAAATATTTTGAGGAAAAAAGTCTATTTTTATACAAAAAATACTTGACACCAGTTTTAGTAGTTGGTATAATGGGATTAAAGATAATTAAGTGTCGACCACTGTCAAAATATAAGGAGGAATTTATTGATGAAATCAACAGGAATTGTTAGAAAAGTAGATAATTTAGGTAGAATGGTAATCCCAATTGAATTAAGAAGAACTTTAGGAATTGATACTAAAGACCCATTGGAAATTTATGTAGATGATGATAAGATTATATTTAAAAAATACGAACCAGCTTGTACTTTCTGTGGAAATGCAGGAGATACATTAGATTTTAAAGGAAAAGTTGTTTGTAGTGAATGTTTATCAGAAATGTCAGACAAAAGTCAAGAAACTGCTTAATTATTTATGAAATGATTACTTATAAAAGTAAGTTGGACAAACTGTCCAACTTACTTTTTTGTTTATATAGATTTAGTTAGCTGTTGAAGTGGGAAAATAATTTTTAATTAATTTTTTTAGTTCTTTTTCTTCTTTTAAGCCGATAATAGTCTTTGCTTGTTTAGCAGGATTATAAAATACTAGAGTAGGGATAGTGGTAATCTGCAGCTGTTCAGTCAGTTCAGCCTTATCGTCAATTAATATAGGGATACCTTCTTGAAGTTCTATATTCATCTTTTCCATTACTTTTTTGTCTATTTGACCTATATTAATAACCATTATATTTAAGTTATTGGTATATTCCTTTTTTAAAATGGATAAAATCTTTAACTGCTGTTGACAACTTTTAGATTGTGGTAACCAGAATAACAATATAGTGGATTTATTAATTTTATTAAATTTTATTTTATTGCCTCCTAAATCTTTCAAAGTTACTTTAGGTAGAAAGAAATTTTCCTCTGAATGAGCTGTTGCTTTAAATTTAAAGACTACACTTATAGTCCCTCCAATGATAAAACCAACAATTAAGATAAAAGATACTAATATCAGAATTAATTTTTTCATCTTATCACTCCCTTTGTAAAGAGTATGAAAGTGGAAATTTGAATATAACTAGTAATGAAGAGAGGGGGTCTTTTTACTAAATTAATGTATTTGTGGTAGAGGCAAAATGAGATGATAGATAGGTAATGCGACACTTTGTGTCGAGTGTGAGTGTGTGTTGGGGTTTACTCACACACACACACCCACTCACGCTAATTTTAAAAATGTCGCAATCTACTCATTAGCCTCCATCTTATACTCAAATCTAACTAAATTTATGAGCTTAGTCTACTTTATCCGTCTTGGATTAGACAAGGAATAAATTTTCATATATAATGTTAGAGTAAATTAATCAAGATAAAAAATATATAGAATATGAAAGAGCTTTTTAATTAAAAGGTTGTATATGCTCCTGAACTTACTCACACTTACACTAATTACTGACACTATAAAAACTGAAATTTTTTCAGTTTTTATATATACTAAGTCGGTTAGGAGGATTTAAATGGATACTTTAAAAGGGCTAAACCCTGAGCAGAAGAAGGCTGTTAAACATCACCAAGGTCCTTTGTTGATTTTAGCAGGGGCTGGCTCTGGTAAGACGAGAGTATTGACCCATCGGATTGCTCATTTAATTTATGAATACGGTGTTTCTCCTTATAATATTTTAGCTGTAACCTTTACTAATAAAGCAGCAGGGGAGATGAAAGAGAGAATTGAAAATTTGATTTCTGCAGATAGTAAGGCTATTTGGATGAGTACTTTTCATTCTATCTGTGTACGGATTTTAAGAAGAGAGATAAATAAATTAGGTTATAATACTAATTTTGTCATCTTTGACACCAGTGACCAGAGAACTTTAATTAAGAATATTTTAAAAGAGCTGAATATAGATACCAAGAAGTTTAATCCTAGAGCAGTACTAGGAACAATTAGTAGTGCTAAAAACCAATTGATTTCCCCCAAGGATTATGAGAGTAATAACTATTTTGAAGAGGTAGTTAAACAGGTTTATGAATTATATCAAGAAAGGTTGAAAGGAAATAATGCTTTAGATTTTGACGATTTGATTATGAAGACTGTTGAGCTATTTGAGGAGTATCCTCTAGTTTTAGAACATTATCAAGAACGCTTTAAATACATATTAGTTGATGAGTATCAGGATGTGAATCATGCTCAATATAGATTGATAAATCTATTAGCAGAAAAATATAAGAATATCTGTGTTGTTGGTGATGATGACCAAGGAATTTATGGTTTTAGGGGTGCGGATATTAGTAATATTTTAAGCTTTGAAAATGATTATCCTAATACTAAGGTGATTAAGCTTGAACAGAATTATCGTTCTACTAAAAAGATTTTAGAGGCTGCCTTTGGTGTGGTCCGCAATAATATAGATAGAAAAGATAAGAAATTATGGACTGAGAATGATGAAGGTCAAGATTTAAGATTATATAAAGCATCAAGTGGACAAGAAGAAGCAGATTATATAGCTAATGAGATCAGTAGATTAAAGGAAAGAGATGATTACAGCTTTAATGACTTTGCAATTCTTTATCGTACTAATGCCCAGTCAAGAAGTTTAGAGCAAGCTTTGATTAGAAAGGAGATTCCCTATAGAATAATTGGGGGATTGAAGTTCTATGATCGTAAAGAGATTAAGGACATCTTAGCTTATCTACGACTCATTTATAATCCTGATGATGATATAAGTTTGGAGCGTATTATCAATGTACCAAAACGGGGAATTGGTAATACTACTATTGGTCGTTTACAGGATTATGCTTTAAAAGAGGGGATTAATTTATTAGAGGCTGTTTATCAGGTTGCTAAGATTGGTACTCTTGGAGCAAGATCTACCTCGAAAGTAAGAAGTTTTGGTGAGATGATAAATCAATTCAGAGCTAAAGCAGAAGAATTATCTGTACTGGCTTTGACAGAGAAAGTTTTAGATAAGACAGGATATTTAAAAGACCTAAAATTAGAAGGAACAATTGAAGCAGAGAGTAGAATCGAGAATATCAATGAACTTTTAACTGATATGAAAGAGTTCAATAAAGAGGATAGAGAGGGGAATTTAGGTGATTATCTCGAAGAGGTATCTTTAATAGCTGATGTAGATAATCTTGATAAGAATGCTGAAGCTGTAGTTTTGATGACCTTACATAGTGCCAAGGGATTAGAGTTTCCTATAGTATTTTTGGCAGGGATGGAAGAGGGATTATTTCCTCATAGTATGTCTATGAATAGTGAAGCAGAGGTTGAAGAAGAGAGAAGACTATGTTATGTAGGAATTACAAGGGCAGAGAAATTATTGTATTTAACCCATGCTACCTATCGGATGGTCTATGGTAAATCTCAATATAATGCTCCTTCCCGCTTTATTAGTGAAATTCCTAAGACTCTCTTTAGTTTAAAGAAAGAGAAGAAGGATAATAGGGTGAAAGCGGTAGTTAAAGAGAAAACTAAGAGTGTTGAAACTGGCAAGTTTAGTGCTGGGGATAGAGTACTCCATCAAAAATGGGGTAAAGGCACTATAATTGCAGTAGCTGTGGATAGTGGCTTGGAGAAAGCAACAATTGCTTTTCCTAATGAAGGTATCAAAGAGTTAGCCACCCAATATGCTAAGTTGACCAAATTATAATTGACAATGTATAATGTACAATTTACAATAAAAACTGCATAAATAATTTTAAATCATATAGAAAATGAAAATAGTTTAAAATATTTTTTGCAGCGAATTAACACGAATCATACGAATTAAAGACTAGATAGATTAATATTTTAAATCGTTCTAGTTTAAATTAGCGTAAATTAGTGAGATTCGTTGCTACATAAATTCAATTATTAATTAAATAAGAGGGGGAATTGAAATGTCTATTTATGTTGTAGGGCATCAGAATCCTGATACAGATTCTATCTGTGCAGCGATTACTCTTGCAAATTTAAGAAAAGAGTTAGGGGAAGATGTAGAAGCGATCAGATGTGGTAAGATCAATGCAGAAACAGAGTTTGTTTTAGATAAGTTTGGTGTAAAAGCACCTAAGCTAGTAGAGAAAGTATCTGCAGGTGACCAAATATTTTTGGTAGATCATAATGAATTAAGTCAAGCAATCCCTGGGATTAAAGAAGCTGAAATAGTTGGTGTAGTTGATCATCACCGTATCGGTGGTATCTATACTGGGAATCCAATCTATTTTAGAAATGAGCCAGTAGGTTGTACAAGTACAATTGTTACTAAGTTATACAAAGAGAATAATGTAGAGATTAGTGATTCGATGGCTGGATTATTGTTATCTGCAATTCTATCTGATACAGTAATCTTTAAGTCACCTACTTGTACTAAAGAGGATAAGGTGATTGTTAAAGAGTTGGCTAAACAGTTAGGAGTAGATATTGAAGAGTATGGCAAAGAATTATTCCAAGCTGGTTCTGTAGTAAATACTTTATCAGCTAAAGAATTGGTACAGAATGATTATAAGGAGTATGAATTTGCTGGAGATAAGATTGCAGTAGGGCAAATTGAGATTATGGGCTTAGATGAAGTTGATACTGCTAAAAAGGAGGAAATCATAACTGCTATCAAAGAGTTAGTTGAAGCAGAAGGTTATAAATCATTGTTATTAATGATAACAGATATTATGGCTGAAGGTACTCTACTGACTTATAATGCTGAAGCTAAGGAAATTGTAGCTGGAGCCTTTGATGTAGATGCTGGAGAGAATGAAGTCTATCTAGATGGTGTGTTGTCTAGAAAGAAACAGATTATCCCTGTATTATCTGATTACTTTGCCTAAAATAATTCTAAATAAAAATGAGACCTAAAATTTTAGGTCTCATTTTTATATTAACAGGCTCTTTCTTTTTCTGTGCCTGACATTATCTCTAATAGTTTCTCTTTGATTTCAGGATCTGCTAAAGCAATAACAGTATCATTAGCTTTGATTATAGTATTTCCACGTGGGACAATTGCTTCATCTCCCCGTAAGATTGTGATTAAAATAGCTTCATCAGGAAGTTTAATATCCTTTACCATGGTATCTTGGATAGGAGAGCTTTCACCTACTTGAATATAGTGCATCTTCAAGTCCTTAATACTATCAGCCCATAACTTTGATGTCTCTTTAATAGCTATCTCTTCTTGAATCAATCCCAGCATCAGTGAGGTTGAACTAATGACCTGATTTACACCTAACCATTCAAAGAGCTTTTCATTACCTGGATTATTTACCAAGGTTAATGTTTTGGGAACATTAAACTGCCTCTCGGCTAACTGACAGATTACCAGATTATCTTGGTCATTACTAGTAACAGCGACAATTGTATCAGCTTCATCAGCTTTCGCCTTTTCTAGAAATTTTCTTTGAGTTCCATCACCTAAGATAACATCAACTGCTAATTCATTCTTTAATTTGTTAACTTTCTTTTTATCGGATTCAATAACTGTAACTTGATGTCCAAATTTATGGCAATATTTTGCCAGTTGATATCCTTTTTTACCGCCACCAACAATAATTATTTTCATATTATTACCTCCTTGGCCAATTAGGCTTGGGTAAGAATTTTTAAATTAGAAATTTTAAAAGACCATCATATATTATACTATAAAGGTAAGTATGTTGCAAAGAAATTCCATTATCTTACAGATGATTAGCTGTGTATTAGCAAGGTTTATTGTTTGAATTTTTAGCTTATTATATTAAATTTATAGAGGATTTTTCATAATAATAACTAATTAAAATATAGTATAAGGTATGCTTATTAAAAGATTATGATATAATAAAGTGAAACTTATGATAGATAATGCGACACTTCGTGTCGAGTGTGAGCTATGAGTGTGAGTGTGTGTAATGGGGTTTACTCACACTCACACCCCCACTCACGCTAATTTTAAAAGTGTCATAATATCCCCATACAAAGTCATATTCAAAAATTTAAGTCTAGTTATTTGCTTAGATAGCAAATAGATATTGGTTATAGGAGGATTTACATGGAAGATATCAAGAAAAGAATTGAAGAATTACGAGAGAAGATACATAAGCATGACTATTATTATTTTGTCTTAGATAATCCTAAGATTAGTGATATAGAGTATGATAAGCTGATGCAAGAGTTATCGAAATTAGAAGAAGAACATCCAGAGTTAATTGCTCCTGATTCACCGACACAGAGGGTAGGTGGAGAGCCTATCGATGAATTTAGAAAGGTAGAGCATCAAGTAGCTATGTTGAGTTTGGACAAGGTCTTTTCAGAAGAAGAATTAAGGGATTTTGAGCAGAGAATAAGAAGAGATGTTGAGCAAGAGATTCAATATGTAGCTGAATTGAAGATAGATGGCTTATCGGCTTCTTTGGTCTATGAAGGTGGTAGCTTAGCCCAAGGAGCTACCAGGGGTAATGGGAAAATTGGTGAAGATGTTACCCATAATATTAAGACTATTAAGAGTATTCCGTTAAAATTAGATAAAGAGATTGATTTAGAAGTCAGAGGGGAGGTCTACTTTCCTAAAGATAAATTTATCCAATTAAATCAGAGAAGAAAGGAAGCCCAGCAAGAAGAGTTTGCTAATCCTCGCAATGCAGCAGCAGGAACTTTACGCCAGCTTGATCCTCAGACAGCAGCCAAACGTCCTTTAGATATTTTCATCTATGATAGTGCTTATCTAGAGGGAGAAGAGTTTAGCTTACATAGTGAAAGATTAACTTACCTTAAAGAATTGAATTTTAAGGTAAATTCTGAATGGAGAATATGTACTAATATCGATGAGGTAATTGAATATTGTCGGTATTGGACCCAAAAGAGGGATGAATTAAATTATGAGATTGATGGAATTGTAATTAAAGTGGATGATTTAGCTTTACGTGAGAGGTTAGGCAGTACAGCTAAACATCCCCGTTGGGCAATTGCTTATAAGTTTCCTGCTCAACAAAAAGAGACCATAATCAAGGATATTGAGATTACAGTAGGAAGAACAGGATCATTGAATCCAACGGCTATCTTAGAGCCGATTTACTTAGATGGTTCAGTAGTTAGTCGGGCTACTTTACATAATCAAGATTATATTAATGAAAAGGATATTAGAATTGGTGACAAGGCAATTATAGAAAAGGGTGGAGATATAATCCCTAAGGTGGTTAAAGTCTTGCCAGAGAAGAGGACAGGTCAAGAAGAGAAGTTTGTTATTCCCAATGAATGCCCTGTCTGTGGAGCAGGAGCAGTTCGTTTAGAAGGAGAGGCTGTAATCAGCTGTACTGGTGGAGCCTGCCCTGCTCAATTAAAAGAAGAGATTATTCACTTTGTCCAAAGAAATGCTATGAATATTGAAGGAGTAGGACCTTCCTTGATAGAACAGCTATTAGATAATGAATTAATAGGTGATGTAGGGGATTTATATTATCTAAAGAAAGAAGAGCTAATGAATTTAGAGAGAATGGGTGAAAAATCCAGCCAGAATGTGATTGATGCCTTAAAGAAGAGTAAGAATAACTCCTTAGCCCAATTATTATTTGGCTTAGGAATTCGCCATGTAGGTAGCAGAGTAGGGCAAGTACTGGCCCAAAACTATCAGGATATCGAGGCTATTACTCAGGCAAGTGAAGATGAGCTGTCAGCAATCAATGAGATTGGTCCTAAGATTGCTCAGAGTATTGTGACATATTTTGATCAAGAGCAGAACCTTAAAATCATTGATAAACTAAGAGAAGCAGGGGTCAATTTAGAGTCTCAAACTTCTAATGTGGAAAAATTATTAGAAGGGAAGAAGGTAGTTGTAACTGGTACTTTACAGGACTTTACCCGTAAAGAAGCCAAAGAAGCCATCACTAGCTTAGGGGGCAGGGTCACCAGCTCGGTCAGTAAGAATACAGATTACGTAGTGGTAGGTGATAACCCTGGTTCTAAGTATGACAAGGCTCAAGAATTAGGAGTTACTATTTTAAATGAAGCAGGATTTAAAGAGTTGATAGGTGTAAGCTAAGAATAGCTTACACAGTGTCAGTGTGAGTGATTAGTATCAGTAAAATCAACAGTATTTAAAATCTTTCAACTCACACTCACACTAATAACTCACACTAAAAACAAGGAGGAATTATAATGAGACAAGCAATCATGGAAACAGAGAAAGGAACAATGAAGATTGAATTTTATGAGCAGGATGCTCCAAATACAGTAGACAACTTCTGTAAATTAGCTGAGGAAGGATTTTATGATGGATTAACTTTTCATCGAGTAATTCCTAACTTTGTAATTCAAGGTGGATGCCCTAAGGGAACTGGAACAGGAGGACCTGGATATACTATCGACTGTGAATTAGATGGAGATAAGCAATATCATGATCGAGGAGTATTATCGATGGCCCATACTGGAAGAAATACAGGTGGGTCTCAATTCTTTATCTGCCATGGTAGAGAGAATACTCAGCACTTAGATAGAAAGCATACTTGCTTTGGCAAGGTAGTAGAAGGTCTTGAAGTAATAGATGATATTAGACAAGGTGATGTCATTAACAAAGTAACTATTGTTGAAGGTGAAGAGTAGTATAATAGCTAGTGGGATAATTTTTATTAGTTGGTCGTTGACAGTTAAGGCCAAGTTCAAAAAATCATATTTAAGTTTTCAACTATCCTATGAGCTTAAAGAGCAAGATAGGTTTTATTCAAAAATGGTTTTCGGAGAGATTTTGATTTTGACTATCAACGGTCAACTGTTAACTTAAAATTATTATAATCTTCATATTGATTTAAGTAGACTGTGTAAATTTATATAAAGGAAAGGAATAACTTCATGCTCGATATTATTATGAATTATATTTTAAATCTTGAGGTTTATGTTATGCTACCTATTGTTATGTTTATTGTCAGTTTAATGATACAAATACCAGTTAAGCAGGCAATGAAGCATGCATTGACTTTAGGTATAGGGTTTATTGGTATCTTTATGACCCTTGATCATTTTGTAGCAAAGATTGCTCCTGTAATTAAGGAAGTTGTTGAGCAGACAGGGAGTGATTTGACTGTATTGGATGTAGGTTGGCCACCTTTAGCTGCAACAGCATGGTCATTTAAGATTGCTCCGGTTTTGATGGTTGTTTTTATTGTTATCAATATAATTATGCTATGGTTGAAATTAACCAATACCTTTAATATTGATATCTGGAATTTTTGGCATTTTATCTTTACAGGACAGTTGGTTTATGCTATGTCAGAAGATCTACCTATTGCAATAATTTCTAGCATTACCTGTATGATTATAATTATAAAGTTAGCTGATTGGAGTGCGGAAGCTACTGAAGACTTTTCAGGTATTAAAGGTGTTTCTATTACCACCTTATCTGGTACAGCATATTATCCAATTGCCTTGGCTACAGATAAATTAATCGAAAAAATCCCAAAAATTAATCAGATTAATGGTAATCCTAAGCATATACAAAAGAGATTAGGTTTTTTTGGTGAGCCGATGTTTATTGGGCTGTTATTAGGAATAGGATTAGGGATTGTTGCTGGTTATAGCTTAAAAGAAGTGGCTGACTTGGCTATTAATATTGCAGCTGTTGTATTTATATTGCCTAGAATGGCTGGAATTTTAGGGGAAGGATTAATGCCTATATCTACAGGGGCTAAAGATTATTTACTTAGTAAGTTCCCTAGTATGGAGGATGCTCGGATTGGTATGGATATGGCTGTTTTAATTGGATATCCAGCAGTTATTGTATCAGGAATTATTTTGATGCCAATTGCATTAATACTTGCAATCTTGTTACCTGGAATAAAATTTATTCCACTAGCTGATCTACCTAATATGATTGGTGCAGTAACTTTAGTTGTTGTAGGAACTAGAGGGAATTTATTCAGAGCTGTTGTTGCCTTTATTCCTATCATAATTGCTAAATTATATATTGCTTCTGCAATGGCAGGTACTTATACTAATTTATTAGACAAGGCAGGGATTGTTATTAACCAATATAAAGGCACTATAACCTCCTTTTTAGATGGTGGGAATCCATTTAGAATTTATCTAGTATACTTATTCCAAGCTAAACTATGGGCTATAGGTATCTTACCTATATTCTCTTTTTTGATTTATATAACTTGGAAAGAGTATAAGAGGAGAAATGATAATTTAGAGAATACTATCTCCAAACTTGAATATTAGATTTTTAATAATTTTCTATAATATTGAAGTGAGTACTACCTTGTGATATAATGAGTAATTAGTTAAATAATCAAGCATAGTTAATGGTTAGATGGACTATTAACTATTATACTATAAACTGTGTACTATATAATGAAGGGATGTGAAAAAAATGAAGATTAATAAGGAGACTGTTGAGAAGGTTGCCCATTTAGCAAGACTAGAGGTAAGTGAAGATGAGAAGGAGTTGTTTGCTCATCAGTTAAGTGATATTTTAGATCATGCTGAGAAATTAAATGAACTTGATACTGAGGATATAGCTCCAACAGCTCATGCTCTACCAATTAAGAATGTGTTTAGAAAGGATGAGGTTAGAGATTCTCTTGATCCAGAAGCTGTTTTAGCCAATGCACCTGAGAAGGATGAGGGCATGTTTAAGGTACCACAAATAGTAGACTAATTTGCTAAGAAGTAAGAAGTGAGGAGAAAGCAGTAAGGAGTACGGAAAAGGGCTTTTTGAATCTTTTTACTACTCACTTATCACTGTTCACTACTCACTGAACTTAAAGGAGGGAAATAATATGGAACTTTACCAATTAACTGCTCATCAGTTACATGAGAAGTTAGTAAATAAAGAGGTCACTGCAAGAGAGATTACAGAATCTATATATAATAGAATTGAAGCAGTTGAACAAGATGTGAAAGCTTACATAACTTTAACAAAGGAAGATGCTTTAAAACAAGCTGATAAGGTTGATCAAAAGATAGCTAATGGTGAAGAGATTGGACTATTAGCAGGAATTCCAATTGCAATCAAGGATAATATGTCTACTGAGGGTGTTAAGACTACTTGTGCTTCTCAAATATTGCACAATTATAAACCACCTTATGATGCTACAGTAATTAAAAAATTAGCAGCAGAAGATTATATTATGGTAGGTAAGACTAATATGGATGAATTTGCGATGGGTTCTTCCACTGAAAATTCTGGATTCCATCCAACAGGAAACCCTTGGGATTTGGCAAGAGTACCAGGAGGTTCTAGTGGTGGGTCTGCTGCTGCAGTAGCTGCTGGAGAGGCTATTATCTCTTTAGGTTCAGATACAGGAGGATCTATTAGACAGCCTGCTGCTTTCTGTGGTGTAGTAGGATTAAAGCCAACTTATGGACTAGTTTCTCGTTATGGATTAGTAGCTTTTGCTTCTTCTTTAGATCAGATTGGTCCATTTTCTAAGGATATAACCGATTGTGCTATTGCTCTAAATTACATAGCTGGTCATGATGAATTTGATTCTACTTCTGCTAATAGAGAGGTGCCAGATTATACAGCAAGCTTAAATCAAGATATCACAGGAATGAAGATAGGTGTACCAAGTGAGTACTTTGGTGATGGAATCGACCAAGAGGTTAAAGATGCTGTTTGGGCTGCAATCAAGAAATTAGAAGAGTTAGGAGCAGAGTATGAAGAGGTATCATTGCCTCATACTGATTATGCACTATCAGCATATTATCTAATTGCTCCAGCAGAAGCTAGTTCTAACTTAGCCCGTTATGATGGGGTCCGTTATGGTTTAAGAAATGAAGAAGCAAAAGGTTTAGTTGAAATGTATAAGAAGACTCGTCAAGAAGGATTTGGTGATGAGGTTAAGCGTAGAATCATGCTAGGAACTTATGCTTTAAGCTCTGGTTACTATGATGCTTATTATAAGAAAGCTCAGAAGGTAAGAACTTTGGTCAAGCAAGACTTTGATAGAGCTTTTGAAAAATATGATGTTTTGATTTCTCCAACAACTCCAACTACATCTTTTAAGGCTGGAGCTAAAAAAGACCCATTAGAGATGTATTTATCAGATATTTGTACTATTCCAATTAACTTAGCAGGTATTCCTGCACTATCTATGCCGTGTGGATTAGACAGTAATGGGTTGCCAATTGGATTACAGATTATGGGTAGTCACTTTGGGGAAGAGAAGATTTTACAGATTGCTCATGCCTTTGAACAAGCAACTGATTACCATAAAAAGCAAGCTAGTTTATAATTAGTGATTAGTGTTAGTGGTCAGTGTCAGTAAAAGATTAGCAAATAATTAAGGTTATATAGTAACTAAGTTACTAACACTCCCACTTATCACTCCCACTCAAAACAACGGAGGTGTAATTTAATGTTAGACGGATATGAAATGACCGTGGGATTAGAGATCCACGTTCAATTAGATACAGATACAAAGATTTTCTGTGGTTGTAAGAACGAATTTGGTGCAGAGCCAAATCACCACACTTGTCCAATCTGTTTAGGTTTACCAGGAACATTGCCAGTTTTAAATGAGAAAGCAGTAGAGTACATAGTTAAAGCAGGACTAGCTTTAAATTGTGAAATTAATACTTTCAGTAAATTTGATCGTAAGAATTACTTTTATGCTGACTTACCAAAAGCTTATCAGATTTCTCAATTTGACCTACCTTTCTGTGAAGATGGACATGTTATGATTCAGCTTGAAGATGGAGCAGAGATGGAGATTGGTATCACTAGAATCCATCTAGAAGAGGATGCTGGTAAATTAAACCATGCTGGCGAAGGTATAGCAAGCTCTGACTCTAGTTTGGTAGATTATAACCGTGTTGGTACCCCATTAATTGAGATTGTAAGTGAACCAGATATCCACTCACCAGAACAAGCTATTGCGTATCTAAAGAAGATTAAGAGTATTTTAGAATATATTGGAGTCTCTGATTGTGATATGTCACAAGGGTCTATGAGAGCAGATGTTAATATTTCTGTGGCTGCTACAGGTTCTGATGAATTGGGAACTAGAACAGAGCTGAAGAATATGAACTCCTTTAAAGCTATCGAGAAAGCTTTAAAGTATGAGCCAAAACGTCAGATTAAGGTCTTAGAATCTGGTGGAGAGATTATTCAAGGTACTCTGACTTGGGATGATGAGGCAGGCAAGACGATTCCAATGAGAAGTAAAGAAGAGGCTCATGATTATCGTTACTTCCCTGAGCCAGATTTGGTACCTGTTATTGTAGAGCAAGAATGGGTAGATGATATTGAAGATAGTCTTCCTGAACTGCCAGATGCTCGCCAAAAGAGATATGTAGAAGAGCTGGGTATTCCAGAATATGATGCGATGGTTATTACTGCTGATAGAGAGATGGCTGACTTCTTTGAAGCAGTTGTAAAAGAGCATAATGATGCTAAAGCTATTAGTAATTGGATAATGGGTGACTTCTCAAGACTGTTAAATGAAGAGTCAGTTACCATTGCAGAGGTTAAATTCAAGCCAGCAGATTTAGCTCAGATGTTAAAATTAATGGATGAAGGAACAATCTCAAGTAAGATTGCTAAGACTGTTTTTGAAGAGATGTTTGTTAGCGGTAAAGACCCAGATACAATTGTAGAAGAGAAGGGTCTAAAGCAGATCAGTGATACCAGTGAATTAGAGAAGATTATTGATCAAGTTATCGCTGATAACCAAAGTGCTTTAGAGGATTACCGTGGAGGTAATAAGAATGTATTTGGTTTCTTCATTGGTCAGACAATGAAAGCTACTCGTGGAAAGGCAAATCCAGGAATGGTTAATAAGATATTAAAGGAAAAATTAGAGGGATAATAATAAAAGGCTGTCACCTAGGTGACAGCCTTTTATTTTATATTATTAATATATACAGCCACAGGTTTCAACCTGTGGTGTTCTATAGAGCCTACAGGTTAAAACCCGTAGCTAATTGAAACATTAAATCTTTAATGCCTATATATAGTCACTCATTACTGGTCTCTATATGTCTGATATCTAAGCCTTTATATAATTGTTTTGGTCTAAATATTGCATTTTTAGAGGCTATATTCTCTAGCCAATGAGCAGCCCAACCCATAACTCTTCCCAGAGCAAATATAGTTGTAAAATAGCTTGGCTCAATATTCATTGTTTTAAGAATCAAGCCTGACCAAAAATCTACATTTGGGTAGATACCCTTATTACCAAATCTATCTAAAGCAAATTCTTCTACCCCTTGAGCTATATTATATAAGTTATCTAGGTGCTTGTCTATTTCAAAAGGATTATCTTCATTGAAGATTTTAGGTAATAGTTGATTTTTGAAATAAATTCCACGAGGGTCATAAGTTTTATAAACTCGATGGCCTAGTCCCATTATTTTTTCTCCCTCAGCTATCTTATTTTCAATATAAGTCTTTATATTTTCAGGTGAACCAATCTCTTCTAACATTCTAATTACCTTTTCATTAGCCCCACCATGTAGGGGTCCTGATAGTGAATTGATGGCCGATGATATAGAAGCAAAGATACTTGCATGAGAAGATCCCACAGCTCTGACTGAGAAGGTACTATTATTGATTGTATGGTCAGCATGTAAAATCAACAGTTGTTCAAATATATCTACTAAGTCTTTGTTCTTAGCTGATTTCTCATCAAGACAATATAAAGCATAATGAGCAAAAGAGTCAAACTCTTTGCCTTTAGCAAAGTCAGGATCTTTAGTTCTATATACGCCAATTAATGTAGGTAGCTTTGCTATTAAGCGGATAGCCCTTTGCACATTCTCTTCTTGATTTTTAATATTAAAAGATGTAGGGTCACTCCCTTGTAACAATAGTACACTAATGCTGAGCATATACATAGGGTGTAAATTCTTATCCATATGTGCAATTGAATTGGCTATGCTTCTATCTATATCTTTATAGTTAAGAAACTCTTCTCTTAACTCATCTCTTTGCTCTTGAGTGGGCAAATTTTCTTTAAGTAACAGATAGCAGACATCTTCATAGCTACAATGTTCTGCTAATTCTTCTGCTGGATAGCCTCTAAAAGTCAATATTCCTTTTTCTCCATCGATATTACTAATCTTTGATTCAACTATGGGGATTCCTTTTAGACCAGGAAAGTAACCCTTATCAAATAAAGTAAGCATTATTTCTGAATATTCCTTCTTTATTCTCTCTTCTGTAATATTGCAAAAGCACAAACATTCATTTATTCTCTCTAACATAATAAATAACAACTCCTTTACTACTTTACTTCTTTTTTTTACTAAATTTATTAGATTTAATCCTGATATCTATAAAAACTATCTATTAGTATCTAAAGTCTCGGTATATCTCCATCTATTTAAATTATAAATATACTTTATAAAGAATAAATACAAATTGAGTATAGTGTTATTATACTATCATATTTTTAACTTTTTGACAACTCTATGTCAAAGAAGCAACTATATATCTATTTAGTTATTATGATTAAATAGTATACTATAAGATGTAGTGATATAAGTCTTAGGTAACTATCTAAGCAAGGTCTAATTGACAAATAGTTGATTACTAGGTATAATAATGATGGGATTATTTATAATAGTTTATTTTGTTTTTAAATAAATGAATTTATGTATATTTATACAATAAATTAATAAAAGTAGTTAGGAGTGAGGATTAATGTATGATGTAACTTTAATACCTGGTGATGGAATTGGACCAGAGATTACTAAATCAATTCGTGAAATTATAGAAGCGGCAGGTGTTAAGATTAATTGGGAGATAGTCAATGCTGGAGAAGGTGTAATGGATCAATATGGGACACCTTTGCCTGAAGAGGTATTGGAATCGGTTAAGAAGAATAAGATTGCTTTAAAGGGACCTATTACTACTCCTGTAGGTAGTGGATTTAGAAGTGTAAATGTTGCTATTAGACAGAAACTAGATTTATATGTTAACTTAAGACCAGCTAAAACTATGAAGGGTGCTCCAACTAAGTTTGAAAATTTAGATGTAGTTATCTTTAGAGAGAATACAGAAGGATTATATGCAGGAATTGAACATATGGTCGGTGATGATGCTGCTGAGAGTATTAAGATTATTACTCGTAAGGCTTCAGAAAGAATTATTAGAGCAGCTTTTGAGTATGCTAAAAAGAATAATCGTAAGAAGGTAACTGCTGTACATAAAGCAAATATCTTAAAGTTAAGTGATGGGCTGTTTAAGGCTGTTGCTGAAGAGGTAGCTACAGAGTATCCTGAAATTAAATTTGATAATAAGATTGTTGACAATATGTGTATGCAATTAGTCCAATATCCTGAAAACTATGATGTATTAGTATTACCTAACCTTTATGGTGATATTGTTTCAGACCTTTGTGCAGGATTAATTGGAGGTTTAGGTTTGACTCCAGGTGCTAATTTAAATGATGAGCTTGCTGTTTTTGAGGCTGTTCATGGTTCAGCTCCAGACATAGCAGGAGAAAATAAGGCTAATCCAATTGCTTTATTATTATCTGCTTGTATGATGTTAAATCATTTAGGTGAAAAAGAAGCAGCTGTCGCTATTGAAGCTGCAGTAGCAGAGATATTAGCTGAAGGAAAAGTACTAACTGGAGATTTAGGGGGTAGTGCTAGTACTACAGAGATAACTGCTGAAATTATTAATAAGGTTAAAGAAAATTTAGAAAAGAGTGCTTAAATAATAAAGACCTCTGTTAACAGAGGTCTTTATTATTTAATTTGGGTCTTCCACAACTTTTGTGAAAAATTAGATTGATAACTAATAATGAAATATAAGAAATCGGTTATCAAAAATCTGGAATCAGTATAATTCACAGATTTCTGATTTCTGGTTCCAGATTACTAAAATTATATCTGGGGCTATAACTATTGCCAATCACAAAGTTTGTTGTTGAATCTTTAATTTAGTTAGGATATAGGTTTTTAAAATCAACCTTTGTGGAAGCTCTTCTAATAATAAGACAAAAAATTAATTAGCTAGTGAATATCTACGAGAGATATTAAGTAAGAAGTCTTGAGTTAAGGTCATATTATGAATGATTAAACTTGATAATAATTCTAATTTATTAGAATTATCCTCTTCTAGATTAGCCAATAAATTTTCAGTTACTTTTTTGATAGAATTCATCTTTCTTTTTTCTTTACTATTTTCATAGAGATTAATTAAAGCTTTTGTTTTTTTGTATAGTTTATTTAAGTATTCATCTGTATCTTTTTCCAAGTTATATTGCTCTATATAATAATCTACAATGTAAGTAGCAAAATTGTGGGTGATATTTTCTATAGCTACTGAGTTTATATTTATATCATTATTACGAGTGGCTAATAAATAGCTAAAGAAATAGCTACAGTTTAAGGTAAAGTCAAAATCTGATTCTCTATCATTGGTTAAATTTAAAGCAGCTAACTTTTTATTGCTCTCTTCTCTAATAAGTTGTATCAATTCGTCTGCTACCTCTGAACACTTAATTACATTAGATTTAAATAACTTTTTAAATAATTTAGTCATAATTTTTCCCCCTAATCTTCTTTATAAGATAAGTGACTTTTCCATTTTTATAAGAAACATAGGGTGGGTTCACCATTAGCTCCATATAATCCAGGTGACCAGTTAGAGATTATACTTCTTTGCCCCTTTTCATATTATTTACCTTTTATAAATATATATACCATTGTAACAGTGAAAGGGTTGGAAATCAATAAATAAATTACAACATTATATATTCTTTAATTACATTAATTTACAAAAGAGTAAATAAATCCTAAAATATCTAGAACGTTATTTAGCTTGGATGCTTTTTAATAGTTTTAATTGTTCTATTCTTGCTTTTAGTTTAAATCTTTCTTTAGTATCTTTACTCTTCTGTCTTTTCCAAGTTAATTCTTGAATTAGCTTCTCAATATTATCTCTAGTCTCTTTTCTGAGCATTTTATCACCCCTTTAAGCAGGTAAGTTCTTTTTTATATAGAAAATAGAATCATAGCTAAAGACTTAGCTAATGCTATTAATATTAGTGGGTTATATGATCTTATAACCATAAATTTAATTGACCTAATAATGTATATGCTTAAGATCAATAAAATATAATAATAAATTTGTTAAGGAGCGAGATTAATGGCTAAAAGACCAGTAGATGTTGGAGATATAGTAACTATTGAATTAGAAAGCTTAGCCCATGGAGGCGATGTTGTAGGAAGAATTGATGGTTTTGCTATCTTTGTTCCTAAGGGTGTCCCAAAAGAGAGAGCTAAAGTAAAGATAACTCAAGTCAAGAAGAGTTATGGGAGAGGTGAAATATTAGAGATTTTTGATCAGTCAGAGCATAGGATTACTCCATCTTGTCCTTTTAGTGAAGAGTGTGGAGGATGTCAGGTTCAGCATATAAATTATCAGGCTCAATTGGAGCATAAAAGGGAGATTGTCAGGGATAATATTGAGAGAATAGGGAAATTGCAAGACATTAAGATCAATCCTGTAAAAGGAATGGATAATCCCTTCTTTTATCGGAATAAAGCTCAGTTCCCTTTAGGATTAGATAGCGATAATAAGGTGATTACAGGTTTTTATGCCCCAGGAAGCCATGATATTGTTGATATCAATGATTGTGGGATTCAACATCCTTTAATCAACCGAATATCTAGAGAAGCTATTAAGTTGATTGAAGAGTATGGTATCAGTATCTATAATGAGAAAGCACATAAGGGTTTGATGAGACACCTAGTAATTAGAGTAGGGGTCTGTACCAATCAAGCTATGTTAATCTTTGTAACTAAGGATAATAAGTTTCCTGAAGGAAGAGAGATGGCTGATAGATTGATGGCTGAGATTCCTGAGCTAGTTAGTGTACAGCATAATATTAATTCTAAAAAGACCAATGTGGTTTTAGGTAAGTTAACTAAAACTCTAGTAGGTCAGGATCATATTTTTGATTACATAGGTAAGGTTAAGTATAAGATATCCCCATTATCCTTCTTTCAAGTTAATACCTTACAAGCCAAAGTATTATATGATCAAGCTTTAGAGTATGCAAAATTAACTGGTCGGGAGAAGGTAATTGATGCTTACTGTGGATTAGGTTCGATTACCCTTTATGTTGCTGATCAAGCTAAAGAGGTTTATGGGATAGAAGTTGTAGAAGAAGCAATTGAAGCAGCTAAAGAGAATGCTCAGTTGAATGGGATAGAGAATTGTCATTTCCAAGTTGGAAAGGTAAGAGAGGTCTTAGCTGAACTTAAGAAGAACTTTATCCCTGAGGTAATTATAGTTGACCCACCACGTAAGGGGTGTCATGAAGATGTACTAAAGACCTTTGTAGAGATGGAACCAGACAGGATAGTCTATGTCTCCTGTAATCCAAGTAGCTTAGCAAGGGATTTAAAATATTTAGATGAACATGGCTACAAGACTATAGAGGTTCAACCTGTAGATATGTTCCCACAGACTTATCATATTGAGAGTGTAGCGTTGATAGTTGACAGTGTACAGTTATAAGGTGAAATTTAATGGAGATAAAGTGACACTTTTTATAAGTGTAAGTTGGTGTGTGAGTGTGAGTATGCTCTAATAAAAAGAGATTTTAAATACACTCACACTCATAGCTCACACTCGACACGAAAGTGTCGCATTATCATTCTATAGTCTTATTTAAAATGTATTATATAAATTAATTCATATGCAATATGAAAGGAGCAAAAACCATGGCTAAAGTCAAAAAAAGAGCAGTATTAGAGGTTACAATAGAGGATACAGTCTTTCCTAATACAGGTGTTGCTTATGTCGATGGGCATGAGATTAGAGTAAAGAATGCTCTGCCAGGGCAGAAGGTTAAGACCTTTCTTTCTAGAAAGAGGAGTAACCACTATAAAGGAAAATTGTTAGAGGTATTGGAGAGCTCCCCCTTGGAGATAGATGCAAAATGCCCCCACTATGGAGAGTGTGGAGGATGTAGTCAGCAGAGTATCGAATATAAATTACAGACTGAAAATAAAGCAAAGCAGGTTAAGAAATTACTTGATGAAAATGGAATAGAGGATTATAAATTTTTAGGAATTGAGCCTAGTCCTAACATCTTTGAATACAGAAATAAGATGGAATTTAGCTTTGGAGATTTAGAGCGGGATGGAGAGCTCCAATTGGGGATGCACCCTAGAGCAAGGCGTTTTGATATTATCAGTGTAGATAATTGTAAGTTAGTAGATAATGATTTTAGAATAATTTTAACAACGGTTCTAGATTACTTTAGAGAAAAAGGCTTTAAGAAGTATCATGTTCAGAGCAGAGAAGGATATTTACGCCATTTAGTGGTCAGAAAGGGTCTGAATACAGGTGAGATTTTAATCAATCTTGTAACCACATCTCAAATAGACCATGATCCTATTGAATTAAGTGAAAAATTACAGAATCTAGACTATAAGGGAGAGCTAGTTGGATTTTTACAGACTATCAATGACGACTTCTCTGATGCTGTTAAATGTGAAGAGTTAATTATTCATTATGGTAGAGATTATTACTATGAAGAGTTATTAGGATTAAAGTTTAAGGTTAAGCCATTCTCCTTCTTCCAGCCAAATACTCTTGGAGCAGAAAAGCTATATTCTGTGGTTAAAGAATTTTTAGGTATTGCTGAGGACAAAATAGTTTATGATTTGTACTGTGGAACAGGGACTATTGGACAAGTTGTAGCATCTAAGGCCAAAGAGGTAGTTGGGATTGAGATAGTCGATGAAGCTGTAGAGATGGCTAAAGAGAATGCTCAGTTGAATGGATTGGATAACTGCCGTTTTATTGCAGGCGATGTATTAGAGAAGATTGATGAGTTAGAGCAGAAACCAGATCTGATTATTATTGATCCACCTCGTGCAGGAATTCATCCTAAAGCTTTGCCTAAGATAGTCAATTTTGGATGTGAAGAGATGGTCTATGTATCTTGTAACCCTAAGACTTTAGCATCAAATTTAAAGGAATTTCAGGATGCAGGATATAAGATAGAGCAGGTTAAGTGTGTAGATATGTTCCCACATACTGGACATGTTGAGACTGTTGCTTCGCTTAAAATGAAATAATAAGTATATCTAAGTGATATACTTATTATCAAATAATTAAAAATGTAAGAATAGAAATTTTAAATCTACTCATTTAAATTATCCTTAACCAATTTTCTATAAAGATATAAGTTATATGAAAAAAAGATAATGACAATTGGATAGACTATTGCAGAATATAGTAGTGTCCATGTCCTATAGTGTAAAAAATCTACTTTAACTGATATTACTTCATATAATAGAGAGATTATTGTCCAGATAAAAATATATATAATTTTCTGCCATAATGATTTTTTATAAGGAAAATAGTTTAAAATTATTAAATTAAAGGCTGGATAAATAAAAAAACCTACAAATATTGGAGAATAATCTATATCTTCTGTAACTAATATGTAAAGGTTATACTTTACTGCAAAGATTAAATCTGCAGTTGTGCCTAGTAGTATTGCTAAAACAGACATTGTATAGATTTCATGCTTTTTTAAATTTTTGGGTATTAAGTAAATGATTATTGCTAAAAGAACTGTGGATATAGCTACAAATATTAAATGAGGTTTTATTTCAATCACCCTTCCAATAGGTATATGATTATTATTCCTTTTTTTAGCCAAGAATATGCTATAGAAGGTTGTAGATTCTATATTATCACTAGCAAATCCCAAGTTTTTTTAATTTTTCTTTGACGATACTAATTTTATATGCTATAATTAAGTCATTAAGGCCTAACAAGGCGATAAATAGGAGGAATTATTTTTTATGAACAAAGGTACAGTAAAATGGTTTAATGCAGAAAAAGGTTATGGATTTATCGAGCAAGAAGGCGGAAATGACGTATTCGTACATTTCTCAGCTATCGAAGGTGACGGATTCAAATCTCTAGACGAAGGTCAAGCTGTTGAGTTTGATATCGTTGAAGGAGATAGAGGTCCTCAAGCAGCAAATGTAATTAAGTTATAATTGGATATTATGCGTGAGCAGTAATATATAGATTATTACTTAGGAAAAAAAGAGTCTTCCAAATTTATTTGGGAGACTCTTTTTTTATTTTTTGAAAACTAACTAAATAAAAATAGTATAATCCTCTCAAAAAAATTAAAAATAATAATGATTAACTATTATATATAATAAATCGGAGGAACTTATATGAAATTAGTAGCAGGAGATATGCTTTGGACAAGTATTGATAGAATTAGCAATCAGTATACTTATTTAAATAGTGATATAGAATGTGATGTCTTAATAATAGGTGGTGGAGTGACAGGAGCAATTACTGCATATTATTTAACAGAAGCAGGAATTAATACTGTAATAGTAGAAAAGAATCGAATTGGTTATGGCAGTACTAGAGCATCAACTTCAATTCTACAATATGAGATTGACACAGATTTAAATGGTTTAAGTAGTATGATTGGAGAGGAGAATGCTGTTGAGGCTTTTAAGCTCTGTGAACAAGCTGTATATGATATAAAGGAAATTATAGGAAAACTTGATGATAAGTCTGATTTTGAGCTAAAGGAATGTCTTTATTATACCGATAATCCTGCTGAAGCATCTGCTTTGAAGAAAGAGTATGACTTGCGGAAGAAACATGGTTTTGATGTAGAATTTTTTGATAGAGATAGGGCTAAAAGTAAATTTAGTCTAGAAATAGAAGGAGGAATCTATTCAAGGAGAGGAGTAGCTCAGATCGATCCGTATAGGTTTGCTCATGCTCTGATTAGAAAGAGTTCAGAGCAGGGATTGACGGTCTTTGAGAATACAGAAGTAGAGAATATAAACCCTCAAAATGACCATGTAATGCTAGAGACTACCAATAACTTTGATATAAAAGCTAATAAGGTAATAATTGCGACAGGTTATGAGGCAAAGAAGTATTTTAACAAGAAGGTTGCTACTTTCTCTAGAAGCTTTGCTATTGCTACTAAGCCAGTTAATGACTTTGATGGATGGTATAATAGCTGTATAATTCGTGATAATAAGCATGCTTATAATTATATTAGAACAACTGGTGAAGGACGCATTATTTTTGGTGGTGAGGATGAAGGTCTTGGAAAGAAGACAAGCAAAATGTCTAATCTTTCTAATGATGATCTTGTATCCAAACAAAAGTATGAGATCTTGCTCAATAAATTGAAGTCATACTTTCCAGAGATTCAGGGTATAGAAGTTGACTATAGTTTCAGTGGAATCTTTGCAACTACTAAGGATGGGCTTCCTTATATAGGAGGGTATGAACAGATGCCTAATTGCTATTTCAATTTGGGGTATGGTTCAAATGGAATATTGTATGCTATTTTAGGAGGACAGCTATTAAGAGATTTGTGTTTAGGCGAAGGTAGAAAAGAGTTAAAGTTATTTAGATTGAATCGCTAAATCATAGTGATAAGCAAACACAAATTACAATAATTAGCAACATAAATTAGTTTAAAAAAGTAGAGAATAATGGTGTCGGGTATATAATGGTTGGGCTAAGATTTATATATGCTTCTTTACAAGGGGATATATAGGTCGACCAAAGATTATATGCTGGTTATAAACTAGCTGGTATATAGTCAGAGGGCAGATTCTATATGGTTAGCAAAGGTTTCATTATAGTCGGTTATTCTGATTATAATGGGATTGAAACTGATTATATAGAGTCGAGCTAAGATTATAGGTAGTGCCAAAATGGTTATATTTAGCTGAGAGGTTAGCTATAGCTGTGTAGGTATTATCTGTAGTTGAACGAAGCATCAGTATGGGTAATGACCTGCTTGATTATGGTCGAAAGATCATAGTTTGGTATTAAGTTATCTATATTGGTGTTAGGTAGACCATTATATGCTCGATATTATAATAAAATTTATCTTATTTAAAGGAATAATAAAAATAATATAGAAAAATAATCAACTATAAAAGGTATTCTTTAAAGAATATCTTTTACTTATTAGGGATATATTTTTTAATTGCTTACTTACATAACTATGAGTTTTTGGCAATTATAATTGAAAAAAGGAGGATATTAATGGCAAATATAAAGTATGAAATCATTGATAAGGTAGGAAAAATTTCAGAATCACCTAAAGGATGGACTAAAGAGCTAAATCTTATCAGTTGGAATAATAGATCCCCCAAGTATGATTTAAGAGATTGGGCACCTGATCATGAGAAGATGGGCAAAGGTATTACTTTGAGCAAAGAGGAGTTAAAGAGCTTAAGGGAAATTCTTAATGGGATGGATTTGGACTAATATAATTTGAAAAAGTGACTATTAAGAGAGATAATGCGACACTTTAGAGTTGATAGTTGATAGTGTGTAGTGGATAGTTAAAAGACTAAAAACCTATGTTTAAATGATTTTGAACTTAACTGTCAACTATCAATTATCAACTATA
>NZ_JBSQYM010000011.1:0-31949 GCF_055140805.1 Orenia sp. | reverse complement strand
AATTCAATAAATAAATATTTAAAGCAAAAAACCTCCATATGGAGGTTTTTTAGCTGTCTCAGAATAGTTTTTAAAAACTATTCTGAGACAGCCCCTTTAAAGTAAATATTATTTAATTTAAATATTTCAATGGATTAACAGTCTTATTATCTATAAATATTCTAAAGTCTAGATGGGGTCCTGTACTTCTTCCTGTACTTCCTGATTTAGCAATTATCTGACCTTGACTTACACGTTGCCCTTGCTTTGCTAATAACTGTGAGTTATGTGCATATAAAGTTACTACACCATTTCCATGATCAATGGTTACCGTTTTACCAAAACCACTGACCCATCCACTTCCTAATACTTTACCAGCCTTAGCAGCTTTAACTGAAGTTCCACTTCTTACAGCTATATCTAGACCACCATGGAAATGCTTTTTATTTAAAATTGGATGTACTCTCCATCCATATCCTGAACTTATTCTTCCTTTAAGTGGCCAAATAAAGTCTTTCTTAACTGCTGTTTTATTCTTAGAAGTATTTGAAAAATCGATTATTAACTTAGGTACCTTAATAACCTGCCCCTCTCTAATATAACTTGTCTCAAAATTATTTACTTGTTTAATACTCCTGATTGTAGTATGGAACTTACTTGCTAACTTATCTAAAGTATCTCCCCTTCTAACCTTATAGGAAACTACTTCATAAAAATCTGTATCAATCCCTCCACCTAAAGCAGTCTTAGGTATTATTAGCTCTTGATTGATACGAATTGTATCAGAATTCAGTTTATTAGCCTCTTTTATAACAATTACTGGTACATCATATGTATGTGCCAGTTGAGATAAAGTGTCTCCAAACCTAACTTTATATTTATCAAAGCTAATGGCATCTTTTAAGATTTCCCAAGTCTGCTCTCCTACAACACCATCACTTGGGAGCTTTGACTTTTTTTGAAACTCTATAATGGCCATCTTAGTTGCAGGTCCAAAATTACCATCAATAATTATTCTATAGCCAAGCATCACTAAATTTTCCTGTAATTCTCTAACATCTCTACCTTCCATTCCCTGTTGCAAGACTCTATAACTGGCTTCCACACTCGTTATAGAAGAAAATAATAATATAACCAATACCATTATAATAATAAGTTTATTGTATTTCACCTGTTAAGCCCCCCTCTTTTCAATTTACTGTTATTTATCGAATTAATTATCATTACTACTTGTAATATTATAAACTTATTAAAATCAAAACTATCTTAGATTTCTTCGACATTTAATTATCAAATCCCTCCATAAATCATTCAATTTCAAACAATAATTTTTAAAAATCACCATATACCAATTAATGTAATGATTAGATTACCCTTAATTCTATAAACTATCAATAAATTCCGCTTAAATTAAAATAAGTAATTATTAACTACTAGCTAGTACCTTGAAAAGATAAATTTTGAAGATATATGAAGACATCTATTAAAATTATATCAAGTTCAAGAAAAAGTGACAATGGTAATTATTAAAGAGTAGTTTGAGTGTGTGTGAAGTGCCTTTCTATTGAATTTCACTCACACTCCCACACCAACTTACACTTATAAAAAGTGTCGCAATATCCCCATTAAGCGATAAACTCACTCCAAAAACTTAGCTAATTTAAAAAAAGAGTTTCTGGAGTTAACTCCAGAAACTCTTTTTTTACTCACCAATTGTTACAGTGTACTTTTCTTTTAACTCTTCTGTCTTACCTTGATAAAGCTGATTCTGCTTCATCGATACTAATTGTTGCTCAATCTGAGCTCTAACCTCTTCTAAAGAACTACTAGCAGGTTCATTTTTAGCTGTAACCTTGATAATATGATAACCAAATTGCGTCTTAACAGGCTCTGAGCTGACCTCTCCTTCTTCCATTGCAAAGGCTGCCTGTTCAAACTCAGGAACCATCTTACCTCTTGTAAAGTCACCTAAGTCTCCTCCCTTAGCCTTAGAAGGGCAAGTAGAGTATTTCTTAGCAGCTTCAGCAAAAGCAAGACCTTCTTCTAATTCTTCTAAAATCTCTTCTGCTTTCTCTTCTTCCTTAACAAGAATGTGGCTTGCTTGTATACTTTCTGGCTTCTTAAATCTATCCTTATTTTCATTATAAAAATCTTCTACTTCATTCTCATCTACAGCTACATTTTCTAAAAGATTCTTAATAGCAAATTGGCTTAATAGGTTATTTTGTACCCTCTCAAGACTCTCCTTAAACTCTTCATTATCTGCTAAACCTTGCTCAAGAGCATCTAGATAAAATAACTTTTGATTGATCAATTGATCTAATAAACGTTGACGACCCTGTTCTGTATGTAGTTGCTGTGCCTGTTGAGGATTGGCATTTTGGATAACCATCTCAATATCCTCTTCTGTAATCACTTCTCCATTAACCTGTGCTAAAACCTTATCTTCTGACATATTCTAATCTCCTTTACTATAAGTTATACTGGTATGTTAACAAAAAAAAGGGCTAGTGTCTAATTAAATCTCAATATTTTCTTCTTTCTCCTTCAAAACCTCTAAAAATAACTATATCACTTACTAAACCTTACTCTGATACTTAATTCAAAGTATTAAAATACATCTATAAGTGATTTCATTACACCTACTAGTGGGTGTACAACCTCCACTATCACACAAGGGATTTTCAAACCATCCTGTATAACAAAAATCTGCCCAATTCAAGATTACCCCCTCCTATATAAATTTCTAATTATAGAATGATATAGCGATACTATTTATCTCCCAAATCAAGCTTACTAACCCCTAAAGCATAATTTTCCCATAATATACTCTTAATCATTTCTACTTGTTCTTTATTACAATTAATAACTAAGACTACCTCTGCATATTTCTGTTTTTTCTGTCGATATGACCTATTCTTAGTTATTAGCAATTTAATAAGCAAACCTAAAACTCCACCTAGCACCAAACCAATTAATCCCCAAATTATAGGCCCCCATTCAAAAATAAAACCATAAATCCCTCCAAGTAACATAAATATAGTACCCAAAATAGCAGCTAAATCTAATAAACTCAAACCATCAGAATAATGAATATTATCAAAAAACTTTCTTCTTGTATTTCTTTTATCCATCGGAATTGCCACAATATCCTTCTTTTCTATGCCCTGTTTCTCTATAGCACTGATTACTAACTCTAGATAATTTGAATGTTCAAAGGTAGAAATAATTTGCATCTTATCACCTACATCTTCTCTAAATTTAATCTCTTGGCTTTGATAATTGTCCTTTAAAAATTTGCCTTGTTCCCAATCATACAATTTATTATTCTCTACAGTATTAGTATAAGCATCATACAAAGCAAAACCATAAACTGAAGGAATATTTAACAGCCAATGCCAATTAACCACTCCTTTAGCTTTAGCAAACTCTCCTAGTAGAGTGTAATGAATAGCAGGTAATACTTTTGAATAATAAGAAAGGATTATAAACCAAGTAAGAATAAAAAAAGCAGTAATTATTCGATGGATATAGATCTGTCCCGCCCCTGGCATAAAAAAAGACCAGATAGCTGAAATTTCAGGCTCTCTTTTGTCTAAATAATTAATCTCCATCGCTGATATTGTAAAAGATTTAATATAAACCTCTTCTCTATTAGCCAGTAGATATTGATGATTAAGATCAACAGTACTTCGATAAGCATCCCAAATTGCAAAGATATAAGTTGCTATATACAATAGCATCCACCTAATATCAAGAGACTGTTTAGCTAATTCAAAATTACCTGTAAAGGAATAAAGAATACCATAATTAATTCCTGCTTGATAATTGATATATACTTCCCAGACAAATAATAAAAAACCTCTTAAATATTTAGATAACAGCAGATGACCTAAACCAGGAAAAGCTGCTGACCACCAAGCAATTACCCAGGGGTTTCTGAGATGTAGTTGTGTTGTCCCAAATATACTGACATAGGCTTGGTGTCGCCTTGCTCTAGATTTGTTAGACTTATTCATTATTTAAACTCCTTAACTTATAATAATTTCTTGAATATAGAACCCTTAATCTACTTTTAATATACCTTAACTTAGGTTTTTATATAAATATCATTTCTTAATATCTTGGAGAAAATTTGACATAAAAAAAGCCGAGACACTATCGTCTCAGCTTAAAGTTTATTTCATTAATTTTACCATAATCGCCTTCTGCATATGTAGTCTATTCTCCGCCTGATCAAAGACTACTGATTGCTCCCCATCAATTACTTCAGCTGTTACCTCTTCACCACGATGGGCTGGTAAACAGTGTAAAAAGATGGCATCAGTTTTTGCTACTGACATCACTTTACTATTAATTTGATAGTTAGCAAAGGCCTTTTCTCTTACTTCAAGCTCATCCTCATCACCCATACTAGCCCAAACATCGGTATATAGTACATCAGCATCTTGAGATGCTGCTAAAATATCACTAGTTATTTCAATCTCACTTCCACTATCTTGAGCAATCTCTTTAGCAGTAGCTACTATCTCTTCAGCTGGTTGATAATTTTGAGGGCACGCAATAGAGATATCCATTCCCACTTTGGCTGCTGCTAATAATAGAGAGTGAGCCATATTATTACCATCGCCAACATAAGTCATTTTTAATCCTTTTAACTCACCCTTATACTCTTTCACAGTCAGCAAATCCGTTAATGCTTGGCAAGGATGATAATCATCAGTCAAACCATTAATAATCGGAATTGTTGCATGGGCAGCCAACTCCTCTACATCACTGTGAGCAAAGGTTCTAATCATAATCCCATCTACATAACGTGAAAGTACCTTAGCAGTATCCTCTATCGTCTCTCCTCTTCCCAATTGAATATCATTTGAACTTAGGAAAATCCCCTGACCTCCTAATTGATAGATACCAACCTCAAAAGAGACCCTTGTTCTTGTAGAAGATTTAGCAAAGATCATTCCCAAGCTCTTACCTGCCAAAATTTTATGTTCAACACCTGCTTTTAATTCCTTCTTTAACTTAAGCGCTAGCTCAAATAACTCCTCAATCTCTGTTAGTGTTAAGTCCTTAACTGTCAACAAATCTTTCATAGTAACTCCTCCCTCCTCATGTTATTTATAATTATACATTTTACAGAATAAATATGCAAACATTATTTTAATTTTTTATTATTCTATTGTGCTAATTAAATTTTAATATAGGTAATGTGTCTTTATGGGAATATTGCGACAGTTTTACTTCAGTGTACAATGTACAGTTGACGGTTGACAGTTAAATTCAAACCCTTTAAGGTCTTTGATTTTGGTCTTTTAACTGTCAACTGTACACCGTCACCTGTCAACTAAAAAAAGTGTCGCAATATCTATATATTGTATCATTTTTTTACTAGCACAAGATATTGACATTAGTTTACTGGTTGTTATTTGTTATCTATTATCTTTTAATAAAAAGTAGCTTTGTAAACAGTAGGTTAACTATGGGTTAACTTTCTAGAAAATACAAGGTTTTAGAAGTAAATGTATATAATATATAAAATTCATAAGCTACAATTATCAAAGCAAAAGAAAGGGGAAAGCATAATGGTAAGATTCAGTTTAAAGAAAAAATTATTCATCCTTCTCTCACTAATTTCAATAATTCCAACACTAGTCATCTCTACAATATTATATAAGCAGAGTAGACAGAGCTTTGAACAAACAATAGACTCTAAGTTAGAACAGGCTATTAAGGTCTCAAACTTCTACTTTAATGAAAAGCAGAAGGTAGCACTCTCTATTGCTCACAAGTATGCCCAACAGAAGAATCTAATTTCTGCCTTCAAAAAAAAGGATCGAAATTTATTAGACCAAAAGCTTAAGCCAATCTTTAAGCTATTAAAAGAGGATAAAGGCTTAACCGTCTTTGAGTTTGGTGATGAAAAAGGTGTTGTCTTTACTAGAGCCCATCACCCCGGCAAATTTGGTGATGATAAGAGTGATAACAATTCAATTGACCTGGCTTTACAAGGAGAAGAGGTTAAAGGCTTTGAATTTGGTAAGAGCGGGCTGGCTGTTAGAGCCTTTGTCCCTATTAAAGATAATCATCAAATTATAGGTACTCTCCAAGTTGGTTTTAATCTAAATAATCAATTACTAAAAAATATTAATAATTTAATTTCAGGTGATGTAGCCTTTTATGAAAAGGACAAATTAATTCAAAGCTCTAGAGATTTAGAGCAAGAAAGGCTTGGCACAACTATAGAGGATAAATCCATCTTTGACAGAGTATCTTTAGGAGAAAGAGTAACTTCTATGGCTGATAATAATAAATTAGAATTGTATCTACCTCTATCTGACCCAAGTGGTCAAAAGATTCGAGGAATGCTTAGAATCAGTCAAGATCTAACCTGTATTAGAGGACTAGAGCATAAATTTTTTACTACATCTATCTTTTCTAGTCTAGCTATATTCACTTTAGTTATTCTCATATCCTTGTTATTTAGTAATAAGATAACCAAACCTATCCTAGCTGCTACTAACTTTGCTAATGAAATTTCTTCAGGAAATTTAAATATAGAGCTACTTGGCATCAAGACTCAAGATGAGCTTAATATTTTAGCAACAGCTCTAAATAAGATGTACTGTAATTTAAAAGGTACCATCATCAATATTCGTAAGACATCAAAAGATTTATTTGCTCATAGCCAAGAGCTATTATCTTCTGCCCAAAGGGCTAATAGAACTATCACAGGAAATCAAAGGTTAATGGATAACATAACCTTGATCATCGAAGGAATTTCGGAGAGTATGGGAGAAATGGCTACTTTTGCTCAACAGTCTTCTAATAAGACTCAACTTGGTAATGATAATATCAAAGATACCTTAAAGAGCATCAATCAGATTAGTGTCGTTACCAAGGGGACTGTAGAGATTATAGAAGATCTACATAATGATTATCAAGAGATCAATCAAATAGTTGAACTAATCACCAATATAACAAAACAGACCAATCTATTAGCTTTAAATGCTAACATTGAAGCCAATAACTCTAATAATACCCGCAATGGCTTTAAAGTCATTGCCGATGAAATCAGAACCCTTTCAATTGAAACCAATAATGCTACTGAAAATATACTTACTTTAATTCAGCAGATAGAACAGAAATCAAATGAAGCACTAACTGCTATTAGAGAAGTAGCGATAAAGACAGAAACAAGTCAAGAAATCGCTCAAGAGACTGGTTCATTATTTACAGAAATTAAAAGTTCAAGCCAGGAAAGCTCAATGCAAATCCAGCAAACAGCCAGTGCTACTGATGATTGGGAAGCCTATAATAAAGAGATTTTCAACTCATATCAAAATATTGAAATTATGTCTCAAGAATTGAACGCTTCCTCCCAAGAGCTAAAAGAGATATCCCATAGTTTAATGGATATGGTAGATGAATTTAAAATCTAAAAAAGTATAATCATATAAATAACTAAAGAGCTGATCAAAGTTGACCAGCTCTTTATATACCTAGATAACTACTAATTGTATAATCCTCTTCTATACTACTTACAAATATCTTACCATCACCTGGGACACCATCTATACCCATCTTAAATTTAATCTCTCCTGCATCCAAACCTCCCTTTCTTTTAGTCTTAGCCTCCCTAGCAATTATATCCACTACTTTAGTTTTATCTTTATCCTCTACCACAATTAACAGCAGAGTCTTTGATAGCTCATCATAATGGGTCTCTCCAATCTTAATCCCTTTTTGCTCTCCTCTACCACTAACTTCAACCTTAGTATAAGCATGAAAACCTTCCTCACTTAACCTATCAACAACAGCTTCAACCTTCTTAGGTCTAATAATTGCCCTAATCAGCTTCATCAGTCGCCAAACCTCCTCTATCTATAATTTTACAAAAATACCCCCGATTAAATCGGGGGTGGGGTGCTTAACATTAAATAGCCTTTATACCTTTTTCACCTGTTCTAATCCTAATCGTCTCTTCAATTGGATAGATAAAGATCTTACCATCACCGACTTCATCAGTACGAACAGCCTCCATAATAGCATTGACTAAAGGTTCTACCTTATCTTCTTCTACTACGATTTCTACTTTAAGTTTCTCTTTTAGCTTGACCTCATACTCTACACCACGATAGATATTAGTAGCACCTTTCTGCTTACCATATCCGGCAATCTGAGTTATATTTAAACCATTAACACCTAATTTTTCTGCAGCCACGATCAGTTCTTCTATACTACTTGGTCTAACAATACATTCTACCTTTTTCATTCTCTTTCCCCCTTTATTAGTGGGAGTGCTTAGTGTGGGTGTGAGTAAAAACTTTACACCCTACACTAATAACTCAAACTCTCACTATCTTTTAAATTTATCCTCTTAATTATTCTAGTTTATTATATTTAACGAGCGTAATTATAAATTAGACATTTTCCCTCACACTCATTACTCATCACTATTTCTTACTGACTTTAACACTCTTCCAATGTAATGGAATGAAATCTGGATAAGATACTGAACCATGCTCTGTAATATCTAGTCCTTCTACCTCTTCTTCTCTAGATACTCTTAAACCAATAGTACTAGCAATAACTTTAAATAAGATGAATGCTGTTGTAAAAGTCCAAGCTCCTACTGCTACCACACCTTTTAACTGAGTAAGAAATAATCCAATTCCTCCACCATAGAATAAACCGCCATCTACTGCAAACAATCCAACTAATAATGTTCCAAAAGCTCCACAAACACCATGTACTGCTACTGCTCCAACAGGGTCATCTACATGTAAACTATCGATAAACTCTACAGCATAAACGATTAAGATTCCAGCTAAAGCTCCAATTGCTACAGCCCCATAGTTATCTACACTAGCACACCCTGCAGTAATTCCAACAAGACCAGCTAAAGCTCCATTTAAAGTCATACTTACATCAGCTTTACCATATTTGAACCAACTAGTTACCATTGCTAAAGCGGCACCTGCTGCTGCAGCCAAGTTAGTAGTTACTGCAATATCAGCAATACTTAAATCAGTACCTGCTACTGTACTACCTGGGTTAAATCCAAACCAACCAAACCATAAGATAAATACACCAAGTGCAGCCATTAATAGGTTATGTCCTGGCATTGCATTTACAGAACCATCTTCATTGAATTTACCAATTCTAGGCCCTAAAACTATTGCACCAGCTAAAGCAGCCCATCCACCTACTGAGTGAACAACTGTTGATCCTGCGAAATCAACCATACCACTTAACCAACCGCCACCCCAAATCCAGTGACCTACTACTGGATAGATGATTGCAGTAATTACAGCACTATAAGCTAAATATCCACTAAATTTAGTTCTTTCAGCCATGGCTCCTGATACGATAGTAGCTGCTGTTGCAGCAAATACAGCTTGGAAGATCCAGAAAGCACTTAAAGGTATGCTCAATCCTAAATGTTCAAAACTCCCACTTAAAAAGAATCCTTTAGTTCCTATAAAAGCATTTCCTGCTCCAAACATAAATGCAAATCCACAAATCCAATAAATCAATGATCCTACTGAAAAGTCCATTAAGTTCTTCATAATAATGTTTCCTGCATTCTTTGCTCTAGTAAATCCTGCCTCTACCATTGCAAATCCTGCCTGCATAAAGAATACCAAAAATGCTGCTACCAAAGTCCAAATTGTATCAATCGCAATTGCATTACTTTCTGCTGTTGCATCTGCTGCAAAAGCCATTGATGATAAACTAATCACTCCTAACATCACAAGTAAACCTAAACTAACTACTCTTCTTCTCACTTTTTTCACTCTCCTTATAATTAATATATATTTTATAATTAATACTTATAAAGCCTATAATTAAAAATTGGGTATTGATGGTAAAGCCAATTTATGTTGATTCTTCTCCTCTAAAGTGTCTACTATCTCCTTAACTTTAGAACTAGCCTCACCAGTTAAGATATAATTATCAACCTCTTCATAACTGATCCCTAATTCACCTTCATCAGTCTGGTCTGCCCACAATCCTGCTGATGGTGCTTTAGTAATGATTTTCTCTGGAACACCCAAAACCTTAGCTACCTCTCTAACTTCACTTTTAACCAAATTACCTAATGGTGCTAAATCTATTCCCCCATCACCAAACTTAGTGAAGTAGCCTAATTTCAGCTCACTTCTATTATCTGTTCCTACAACTAAGTAATTATTTAAACTAGAATAATAATATAAAGCAGTCATTCTCAATCTGGGCTTAATATTAGCACGACTTAATTTCTGTTTATCAACTACATCAACCACATCTAACATTGAATTGAAGACAGAACCCAAGTCTATTACCTTATAATCTATTCCAAACTTATCAGCTAATAGCTTAGCATCTTGCTCATCTTTAGGGTTGCTTTCACAAGGCATAATCAATCCTAAAGTGTTATCAGGAAAGGCTTTTTTACATAAGGTTGCTGTCACCGAAGAATCAATTCCTCCACTTAAACCAACAACTACCCCTTTACAGCCAGCTTCCTTTACTTTTTGCTGAATCCATCCTACTAGTTTCTCTGTAATCAACTTATAGTCCTTATTCAACATTTTAGCACTTCCTTTTTTAACTATTTTCCCCACTTATTTTTATAGCCTAGAGAATCCTTCTGCTTGCTTAGATACTCTTAAACTACCTACTCACTTATAGCAATCGAGGATTCTCTAAGCATAAAGAGTGAGATTATATATAATTAGTCAATAATTAAAAGCTATTAATATACTCTTAAATATTGATCTAATTCCCATTGATGAACTTGAGTTCTATAAATATCCCATTCAATAGTTTTAGCATCTAAGAAGTGATCTAAGACATGCTCACCTAATGCACTTTGAACAATTTCATCATCTAGAAGATAACCCAAAGCATCTTTTAAACTACTAGGTAAGCTCTCAATACCTAACTCTTTCTTCTTGCTAGCACTCATTGTATAGATATTATCTAGAACCTCTGCTGGTGCTTCAATCTTATTCTTAATTCCATCTAGACCAGCCTTTAACATTACAGCAAAAGCCAAATATGGATTACAAGATGGATCAGGATTTCTCATCTCTAATCTAGTTCCTGCCCCACGTGCTGCTGGAATTCTAATTAAAGCACTTCGATTAGAGCTAGACCAAGCTAAATAAACTGGTGCTTCATATCCAGGTACCAAACGTTTGTAAGAATTGACCGTTGGATTAGTAATAGCCGCAATTGCTTTAGCATGTTTTAATAATCCACCGATATAATATTTGGCAATTTGACTTAAGCCTAATTTATCATCTTCATCATAAAAAGCATTCTTTCCATCTTTGAATAATGACTGGTGTACATGCATTCCAGAACCATTTTCCCCAAAGATTGGTTTAGGCATAAATGTCGCATGTAAGTCATGAGTTTCAGCAATAGCTTTAACTACAAATTTAAAGGTAGCTACATTGTCAGCAGTAGTTAAAGCATGATCATATTTAAAGTCAATCTCATGCTGTCCAGGTGCCACCTCGTGGTGAGAAGCTTCCATCTCAAAGCCCATCTCTTCTAAAGCCAAGACAATATCCCTTCTTGGATCTTGACCTGCATCCATTGGTGCTAAATCAAAATATCCACCTTGATCATTAGTAATAGTAGTAGCATCACCCTTCTCATCTTTTTGGAATAAGAAGAATTCTGGTTCTGGTCCAACAAACATTTCATAACCCATCTCTTTAGCTTCATCTAAGACCTTCTTTAATACCTGACGTGGGTCACCTGTAAAAGGAGTACCATCTGGCTTATAGACATCACAGATCAATCTTGCTACTGCACCATCCTTTGGTCTCCACGGAAATAATGTAAAGGTATCATAATCAGGCTTCAAATACATATCTGACTCATTTATTCTAGTAAATCCATCAATTGAAGAACCATCAAACATAATCTTCCCATCTAATGCATCCTCTAACTGATTGACTGTAATTGCAACATTTTTAATAATTCCTAAAATATCAGTAAACTGTAATCTAACAAACTTTACATTTAATTCTTCTGCTTTCTTTAATACATCTTCTTTTGTTAACTTAGACATTCTTATCTTCCTCCTCTTAAATTAAATCTTCTTTTGATCCAGAAAACCAAGTTATGATACTCTCAGAAACTAAACTGGCTCCATCTATCTCTTTAACCCCATCTATTTTAATGCACTTGCCAACCATTACAACATTATTATCCTTAACAACAACATCTGACTTATAACTCCCATGTTCACTGGTTACATTAACATTTTTCATTACAAAACACATTAAAATCACCTCACTTATTTTATTAAAAATCTCTTTTCAAGACCATTTTTGTGTTAGGTATATGTTAGTTATATGTCAAGTATAAAGGTTTTGTGCCAAAGTGTCAAGGTTTTTTTGAAAAAAATTAACACAAACCTGACATTAGAGGATAAAAATAAAAGTGAATATAACTTAAATACTTATAACCACAATTCCCAAACCTGTTAAGACTTTTTTTGATCCTCCAGGACTTTCTTTATCCCTATAGCATTCAAACCCTTATTCAATAACTTTTTAATCTGGACAAGCCTTTCAATATCTTTCTGGCAATACAACCTCTGATTCCCTTTTGTCCTAACAGGTTTAAGTAAATCAGCTTTCTCATAATAACGAATTTGTCTGGCCGTCAAGCCAGTCATATCTGCAACCACTCCGATTGTATAAGCAGGAGTATCTGCACCTACATCAAGCATCATCTCCCTCACCTCAGTGTATGTGATTTTGCCCAACCAAAACTCTCCACCAAAGACACTTCAATCACTCTAAAAAATAGTCTGATGTAAAGTAAATGTCAATTATATGTTAATTATATTGCTTGGGACTTAATAAGTCAAGTCTTTTTATCTTTTTTCTTATTAATTAACATGTAGTTAACAAAAACAGATCATTTGGACTTGATGCAAATCTCTAATATTCACCAAATCAACCAGTAACACCTTCGACTTTATTACAATAAGACCTCATTCTCCTTAACACCTTATTAGCTTCTTCTTCACTAAGAGAAATACCTAATTCTTTATATTTATGAAGAATAGAACTAACCCCTGAGAATTTACCAACCACAAACTTTCTCTCTCTTCCTAAATCTCCTGGAGATAAGAACTCATAAGTCGAAGGATCTTTTAGCAGACCATCCACATGTATGCCAGACTCATGAGAGAAGACCCCTTCACCTACAACAGGCTTATCAACCGAGACCCTTCTTCCCGATGAATCTTCTACAAGTTTAGATAATTCTTTTAACCCCTTAACTTTAAAGTCACTCTCACAACCTTCAATACATTTCAAGGACATAACGATTTCTTCCAAAGCCGTATTCCCCGCCCGCTCCCCCAAGCCATTAACGGTACAACTTATATACTTAGCACCAGCTTTAAAAGCACTCAGGGCATTGGCTGTAGCCATCCCAAAATCATTATGTCCATGAAAATCAATATCCAAATCAATCGCACTTCTTATCTTACGAATGTTATCGTAAGTGGTGATAGGATCTAACGAACCAATAGTATCGGCATAACGAACTCTACTAGCACCTTCTCTTTGAGCTAACTTATAGAGCTTTATCAAAAAATCAAGATCAGCCCTTGAAGCATCTTCTGCTCCAACCGATACCTTGCATCCTTTTTCAACAGCATAGTTAATGACTTTAGACAACTCACTCAATAACCAACCCCTACCTTTTTTCAATTTGTGTTTGAGTTGAATGTCAGAAGCCGGCGCCGAAACATGAAGGTTTTTAAGTCCACAATCAAGTGATTGATCTATATCCTCAATCTTCATTCTATTCCACGCCAATATTTCAGCATCAAGCCCCAAGGACATAACCTCCCGGAGAATCCCCTTCTCTTCTTTACCCATTGCCGGAATACCAGCTTCTATAATATCAACCCCCAATTCATCTAGCTTAGAAGCTATTGATAGTTTCTGATCTCTAGAAAAAGAGACCCCTGCAGATTGTTCACCATCTCGTAAAGTTGTATCTAAAATATAGAAACCCGCCATTATATTCACCCCCTTCTTTTCCGCCATAATAATCATAATTATTTTTATGTTAACTATATGTTAATTATACTTTAAATCAGGATTATTGTCAACGTCCCAACTTCTTTTTTGGTAGTATTTTGAATATTTTTTACATATAGTTAACATTCAAGTGTAAGCCGTGCTCCTGTCGCCTTTTTCTACCTTTAAATTTGAAAGGATATATAATAATTTGTGATTTCATCCATAACCTTTCTTAAGTTATTATCCTGTATAAACTTCCAGCCAAGCCACTTATATTTCTTATCTTTAAAGCTCCCCAATTCGACAGTTGGATTCGATACAGGAAATGCGGCATTTGTAAAGACTCTTCCCACCTCTTGTCCTGCAATATACCCAGCCAAATCTTTAACATCCTTACTTATATCTCTTTTAACCAACATCGAAATAGCATTGACCAAAGCTCCATCCTCTGGCCAAACCAACTCTATATTCTTTCTAGCACTTATATTTCTAGCGAAAAAATAGGGCATTACATAAATTGCTGGGTCTTGATGATTGGCACTTGTTGCCTTCTTGACCATCTCTGCTGGATGCAAACCTTCTTTGACATTCTCTGAAAGCAACTTTATCCCCTCAAAACCATATTCTTTATAAAAATTTAAGAGGACTGTTTCACAGACAAATTCATCCCTTCCTCTGATAGAGATATTTTTGTAATACTCTTTGGACAATAAATCACCAAAGCTCTTAGGAATCCCAGCCCCCTTTAGCCTATCTTTATTAACAACTATCACCAATAAATTTAGAGTAAACATCGTATAATTTCTATCCACATCTGGATACCCTATATTTTGAAAATCTTCAGCTTCACCATATTCAATTGGATTTCTAAAATAACCCTTACTAATAAATCGGTTATGAAATTCATCATAAAAGAAGTTATTAAGCCCTGGTGATATCACAATATCAGGTATCTCATCTATATCTTCAAAAGCGTCTATTTGCTCATAAAATGCAAGGTGATTATTAGCATTTGCCACTATATTACAGTTAAGCTTTACTCCTTCTTGCTTCTTTTTCTCCACATAACCTGTTATCAACCTTTCAAAGGGTACCTTTAAAGGGCATGGCATTAAAGCCAATAGATTGCAATTACTAAAATTTTCCATAAAAAACCTCACTCCCATCCTATACAATCAATTATCTCTCCATTTCTCAATTTATTGCGCATCATCAACAACTTCTTATCCAAATCTTCAAGCACTGTTAAGTTCTTTCTCTCAGCTACTGTAGATTCAATAATTTTATCAATACCTCCATTTTTAATAACCAATCTCTTATCCCCCATCAAAGCTAGAATTGGATCATGGGTTGCCATCAAAATTATCTTCTCCCTTTTTACAAGCAAATTCAGAGCACTCTTTCTATCTATTCCTGCATTCTCAATCTCATCAATCAATACAATTGGTGATTTACTCAGGTAGGCTGTATCAGCAATCATCAATGCTCTAGATTGTCCCCCACTTAAAGAGGTAATTGGTGTATCCTCCAAGAACTCTTCACCTGCTAACTTATTGGCTTGACCAATGATAGCATCAATTATCTCTTTAGAATTTTCAACCTTACGACTACTAGCATGGATTTCTACAAACTCTTTGACAGTTACATCCATCACAAAGTTCATATTTTGAGATAATTGGGCAACCAGCTTTGAATCTATATCAAAGCGTTTCTCTATATCAGGCACCTGACCATTAATCAGAATTCTCCTTCCTGTTGGTGTGTCCTTTTGGGCCATCCATTCAATATCACCTAATAATTGACTCTTTCCAGATCCAGTAGGTCCCACAATCGATACAACCTCACCAGCATAAATAGTTAAATCTAAATTTTCTAAATTACCATCCTTATCATGACCACCAATTATTGTTATATTAAACATCTCTTCACCTCCCCATTTCACCACCAACCCCAGTTACTAGATATTTATACTCTTAATATTACCTATCTGATAATCCTTACCAACTGTCATCTCTCCTAAGCAGTAGGAGCATAGCGCAGCTGGCATAGTAAAACGTAATTTACTCTCCTTTAAATCCTCTCTTTCCCCTTCTCTAATAAATAAATCTGCTAAATGCAAGGTCCCTTGACCAGTAATTCCATTGATAAATAAGATTTTAGCCTTAGAATTAACCTCCTTAACCCGGTAAGCAAAAATCTCTCTTTCTGCCTGAGAGACTATATCTCCTTTAGTTATCACCACTATATCAGCATATCTTAGCATAGGCCCTATCTTTTTAGGAGTATGAATCCCCATCAGATTATCTATAATACAGACAGCCAAGGAATTCTTTAGGTAAGGAGAACATCTATTGCATAAGCCTGCACTTTCACTGATCAAAATATCTAAATCATTCTTCAATCCCCATTCAAAGCATTCCTCAATATTACTAACGAAAAAATGGTCTGGACAAAGCCCTCCAGAAATACCCACTTGTACAGGTATCTTCTTTCTCTTATATAAGGTATCATCATTTGTTGATAAGCAATCAAACTTTATCACCCCAACCTTGACATCCTTCTGACTTAAATGATCAATCGTCTTGATAATTACAGAAGTCTTTCCAGTTGATGGTGGTCCAGATACAGTAATTAACTTCATCTTATCACCCCAAGTTATAGATTTATAGCAAGCTGATACAATTGAGAGATAGTGGGACACTTTTAGGAATCTGGAATCAGTAGTCAGGAATCAGTTATAAAAACACTGGTTCCAGATTCCTGATTCCTGACACGAAATTGTCGTAATATCCCAATTAACTGTTACTACCTATATTAAACTCCAAATCAAAACTATTAATTTATTAATCAAAAATCAAAAGTGCTCGCAAAGTTATTTAAATTCTATTTTAAATCGAAAACACTTAAGTTTCCTCTATGCTTTCAATCAGATAAACTCATCTCCAAATAGAATATAACCTTTACAAACACCTATATATTATTACTCTTTTAGTTTCAATTCTAAAACAAGTAATGGTATCAAAAATATCAAAATCAATACTACTGCCAAAGAGATAGATTGACCTAAATCCCTTTGGGAAAGAGTATAAATTGCTGTAGATAATGTCTGAGTTTTACCTGATAGATTTCCAGCAAACATCATAGTTGCCCCAAACTCTCCTGCTGCACGCAAACAAGCCATAATCAGCCCTGTCATAAAAGCCCTCATACTCAATGGCAAATAGATTAAAAATAATAATTCCTTCTCCCCTGCTCCAAAAACCATAGCCGCCTCTTTAATATCCTGATTAATTGCTTCAAAGCCACTTCTCAATGCTTGAGTAAAGAGTGGTAACATTACAAATACTTGCACTATAATCAATGCTATAAAACTAAAAGGAATATCAAAACCAAAAATCCTAATTACATTTGCAAAGGCACCCCTTCTTCCAAAAGCCATTAACAGAGCTAACCCTGCAACAGTAGGAGGCATCACCAAAGGTAGATTTAAAATCATATTAATCATCCTATAAACCTTTCCATGCTTTTGAGCCATGACATAGGCAAAGGGAACCCCAATGACAATAGTCATAATTGCAGAACAGAAGATAGAACTTATCGTTATCTTAATTGCTTTTAAGGTGTTTAAATCCTTAACAACAGCAATCACATCTCCTATTGAAGACTTTAAAAATAAAGATGAGATAATCAAAGTAATAAAAAGAACATTAAATATCATAATTCCCCAGATCAAAATTTTAGTTAAATCTACCTTCTTACTAGCTTTTAATTGAAATAATTCTCCCCTCTCCTTACACCCCTGTACCTCTTGATAGATTAAATCATTGGCCATATTACCCCCCACTTTCTTTTATCCATATATAACAATTGCTTCCTTAGCTCCCTCTTTATACTCCTTAGCCCCTTGATACCCTGCAATTATAACTATAACTAAGATTAGAGCAATAATTAAGATCTTTTTCATTATGAACATCCCCTTACCCTAAACCTTTGTCTTAGAATAAAATTTTTAACCATAACGCTATATAGAGAAAAAGCGACACTTTCGTGTCAAGTGTGAGCTATGAGTGTGAATGTGTGTAAAATCTCTTTTTATTGGGGCTTATTCACACTCACACACCCACTCACGCTAATTTTAAAAGTGTCCAAATATAAAACAACTAAGACAGCTATCTAAAAATAACAAAATTATCTTATTAAAAATAAATAGCTATTTATTTTTAATAAGATAATTCTATTATAGCTTCTCTACCAATGACAAAAGAATCTATAGCTATCTGTTAGTTTAAAAATTTCTCTTCCCATTAGAGAAAGGAAGATGATATTTTTTAGGTAGATAAAATTTTTAGAGATATAATCGAAGGATTATATCTCTAACCTCTCTACTACCTTACCATTTTCTAAATGGCTTTCAACTATCTCCTCTACATCATCAGGAGTAACACTACCATACCAAACACCTTCAGGATAAACTATCACTATTGGTCCTTTATCACAGATTCCCAAACAGCCTGTATTAGTTACCATGACATCACCTGTTAAACCGTAATCTTCAATCTCCATCATAAAGTTTTGGATAATCTCTACAGAATCTTTGTTAACACAATAACCTCTCTGTTGACCATTAATTCTTGAGCTTGAACAGACAAAGACATGATACTTAGGTTTATTCATATTAATCTCCACCTTTTATATAGTTTTGATATCAGTAGTCAGCTTGGGAATCAAACTTAAAAACAGTTTAATCTATTTATTATAGATTACTCCTCAACTATTAACCCTCACTAGTTACTGACCATAAACACTTAACTAATTTGCCTTAAATTCAACTTTTCTACTGCATGTTCAATTCCATCCTCAATTGCATCATATAACTCCAAAGACTTAATTCCTCTTTCTAACAACCTCTTTTTAGGCTCATAGCCTATTCTCATCGATAAGACAGCTTCACAATCAGCTAATAAATCAATTATATTGCTCATCTTATCATCTTTATCATCACACTCTTTACCAGTACAATATTTATCTATACTCCTCTTATCAACTAATGCTATTCCCTGTTCAGTATACTTATATACTAGAAAGTCTTCTACATGCCCAAAATGCTGATCAATCAACCTGCCTGTCTTTGAGGCTACTGCAAACAAGAGATCTGAAGCTTCAAGGTTATTTGACCTCTTCTGCTCTTCCTCTTTATTCTCAGATACAGAACCCCTAAATTCAATAGATATATCTTGAGATAATTGACCAATAGCATCAGCTCTACACTGCTTACAATGATACATCTGTTTTAAATTAATTGAACACTTGTCCCTTAATTCATTCAATTCTTTATTACTAACCAATGGCATATCTTCAAATTCGCTACCTTCTGCTGGGATAAGAGGCATGATATTGGTCATAAAAGCTCCACATTCCTTTACCTTATCAACAACCTCCGGGATATGGTCTTCATTCAAACCTTTAATCATTACTATATTAACTTTACACAAGACCCCTTTACTAGATAGATAACTCAATCCTTGCAATTGATTATCAAGTAAAACCCGAGCTCCTTCTTCTCCAACTAGCATCTTATCATTATAATAGACCCATTTATAAATCGATGCCCCTATCTTAGGATCGATAGTATTGATAGTAATAGTAACATGCCTAATACCTAATTGAACTATCTCTTCAGCATATTTGGGCAGCATCAACCCATTTGTAGATAGACAGATAGTCATCTCAGGGTCTTCTTCTTTAATCAATTTAATAGCCTCTTTAGTCTCTTCAAAATTCGCCAAGGCATCACCAGGACCTGCAATCCCAATCACCTTTAAGTTAGGTAACTTCTCTTTAACTGCTAAGTACTTCTTATAAGCCCCTTGAGGTGTTAATACTTCACTAGTCACTCCTGGTCTACTCTCATTTAAACAGTCATATTTTCTATTACAATAGTTACAGCTTATATTACATTTAGGTGCAACAGGGATATGCATTCTTGCATATTCATGAGCACATTCGCTGTAACATGGATGTTTTGAAGTCTTTAATACAGTATCTAATGTAGTCTCTTCTGGGAAATTCATATCCAAATCAACTGAACAAGCACCCATCTTATACCCCCCCTTTTGTTATCTTGGTTAATATTTTAAACTCTTAAAACCCAACCTAGCCACTAAAATGCTTCTGATACATTCTTTCACGATAATCACTGTACTTTTGTTCTAATAGTGTATTAGTAATTTCATCTAAAAAGTTAACAGAGCCATCATAACCTATACTTACTTTTCTTTGCCCACCTACTCTATCATGAATTGGAAAACCTACTCTGACTAAAGGTATCCCATCCCTTTCAGTAATAAATTTACCATCAGAATGTCCAATTAAAATATTAACATCCAATTTATTGACATGATCTCTGATAGTATCAAAATCTGTATCATCTATAATTACAGTGTCTTCAACAGCTAAAGCAAAGTCTTTTTTCAATAACTCTTCTAATTTAGATGTCTTAGCTCCTGTAGCCAACAAAGCAGGTACAATCCCATTCTCCAAGCATAAAGTAGCAATAGAATATACCAGTTCTGGTTGACCAAAGATAGCAGCCCTTCCTTGAGCATTATATTTATGAGAATCAACCATAGCATCTAACATTCTTCCTCTAGCCTCGATAAATTTAGTCTCTGGCTTATCTCCAGTAATTTCAGATAAAACATTAATAAATTTATCAACATTGGCCAAACCAATAGGTAGAGGAATTCTATATAAAGGCACTCCAAATTTATCTTCTAAAAACTCTCCAGCAGAGGTTTTTTGATCTAATAAAGCTCCTAGTTCAATTGTCGCTTTAGCTCCACCCATACTTTTAATCTCTTCGATTGTAGTCCCGCCATCAGGTAACTTTTGATAGTTAGTAGAATAAGGGGCATCTAAAGTCTGAGAAATATCAGGTAATAAATTATAGCTAATTGAAAAAGACTCTAAGATCTCCTTAATCCTTCTAATTTCAGCAGGAGTCAAATTTCCAGCAATAATATTGACTTTATCATTACTTCCTGCTTCAGCAAGGCTTTCTACCATCTTTTTTAAAGATAGATAGTATCCCTCAAACTCTGTCCCTCCATAACCAGGTGTTGGAACTGGAATAAAAGTAACATCACTTGCCAACTCTTCTTCTGCTCTAAACTCATTGATTAATCTATCAATATCTTCACCAATCGTCTCAGCTAAGCAGGTAGTAACAACCCCAACCACCTTAGGATGATAGAGCTTAATTGTATTTCTTAAACCTCTCTTCAAATTATTCTCTCCACCATAAACAGTCCCTTGTTCAGTTAAAGAAGAAGAAGCAATATCAACTGGCTCATTATAGTGGGTAGCCATATGGCGCCTCATATAAGTACTACAACCTTGAGAACCATGCATCATCAAAATTGATTTTTCAAGCCCCTTAAAAGCAATTGCTGCCCCCATAGGCATACACATCTTACAAGGATTTACATTTAAATTTACAAAATTACGAGCCATATCTATTCACCTCCACTTTCTTTAGCAATAATCTTCCAAACTGGACTATTTAAAGTAGAATCAAGCTCTTTAGCAAAATTAACTGCTCCTACAAAACCAGTTAAAGGATGCTTTCTGGCATGGTTATGGTCACAAAAAGCTACTCCTAGCTTATAAGCTAATGGCCTTTCTTTCACTCCACCAACCAAGACATCTGCGCCCCTTTCCTTCATAAACTTTTCAAGTTCAGTAGGATTGGCATCATCTAAGATAATAGTGCCTTCATCAGTTAAATCTCTAATTTGAGCATACTCTTCTTTTTTCCCATTTTGAGTACCTACCATCACAGGCTTTATTCCTAAACTATTAAACTGTTTAATTAATGAGATTGCCTTAAATCCACCACCGACATAGATAGCTGCACTATAACCTTCTAATCTCTTCTTATAAAAGTCTAGTTGATCTTTCACCTTAGCATATTCTTCCTTAATCAATTCTTCTACATTAGCAATTATTTGTTGCTCACCTAATAGCTGAGCAATCTTTCTTAAAGAAGCAATAGTATCATCTATCCCCACAAAGCTAATCTTGATAAAGGGAATACCATACCTCTTCTCCATCTTTTTAGCCAATAAAGTCATAGACCCAGCACATTGAACAATATTCAACTCTGCCTGTGGAGCTCTCATTATCTCTTCACAGCTAGAATCTCCAGTGAACTTAGCATTGACCTCAATCCCAACTCTATTTAAATATCCTTGAAGAATCCATAGCTCCCCAGCCAAATTATAGTCACCTAAGATATTAATCCCCTTCTTTTTAAGAGGTGTAACATTAGTATCCATCAATTCCAAAATAGCATTACCAGCTGCTTTATATCCAGTAGATTTATTACCAGCAAAACCTGGAGCCTGTACTGGAATCACTCTAATATCATACTTTTTCTCAGCAGTTCTACAAACTGCAGCTAAATCATCACCAATTACACCTACTACACAGGTCGAATAAACAAAAACAACCTTTGGATCATACTCTTCTACTATTTCATCAATAGCAGCCATCAACTTCTTCTCTCCACCAAAGACAATGTCTTTTTCCCTTAAATCAGTAGAGAAACTATTTCTAAAGACCTCAGCACCACTGGTCAAACTACCTCTAATATCCCAAGTATAACTAGCACAGCCTATTGGTCCATGGACCAAATGATATGCATCGGTAATTGGGTTTAAGACAACCCTAGCTCCAGAGTAAACACAAGCTCTTTGACTTACTGCTCCTGCTACACTATTTTGATCACATTTTAGATCTTTTTGTTCCTGTTTTGAATTGCAAAGAATAGAATCTCTTCTTTCTTCTAACGTTCCTAGTTCCACACTTCTACTCACTTGACTCACCACCTTATAATATTGTATAATAATGATGGCATATTTATAGAGAGCAGGTAGTAATTAAACTTAATGATTTGATTGGTATTATTTATAAGCAGTATGGCGAATGTACCAGATTCACCATACCACTTATAATAATTACATTACTAATTCCAAATCCTCTTCAGTTGCATCTCTATCTGCTCTATCTAATAAAGCACCACTAATCTTCTCAATCAATCTCATAGCACCTTTGTATCCCACAATCGGGAAGTAACTATGAACACTTCTATCTAAAATTGGGAAACCTGCTCTAACTAATGGAATATCCTCTTCTTTAGCAATATACTTTCCATAGCTATTGCCAATCAATAAATCTACTGAATCATTTTTGATCCATTGATGCAATTCTAATAAATCCCCTGGTCCTTTGACCTTTGCACCTTCTACACCAGCATCTTCTAAGATAGCATCAATTGCTTGCTTAAACTCTTTTCCTGGAGTACCAGTTACAATATACTTAGGTGTCATACCCAGACTTACCACAAATTCTGTCATAGCAATGACTATATCAGGATCTCCAAAGATAGCAGTTGTTTTGCCATGGAAGTGGAAATGAGTATCTGTCATGATATCAACTAACTGACCTCTTTCTTCCTCCAAAGCATAAGGTACCTCTTCTCCAGTAATCTTAACTAACTGCATAATGAACTCATCAGTTGCTTTAACTCCAATTGGAGTCTTTAAAACGTAAGGTTTAACATCACATTTACGTTCTAATTCAAAGGCACCTGCTTCAGATGCAAAGCTTCCTAAGGCTATTGTAGCTTTAGCATTTCCAGACTCTTTTATCTCTTCAATAGTAGTTCCACCCTTTGGATACATCTCATACTTTCCTGTCATTGGAGAATCTACTACCCCACTAGTATCTGGCAACATAGTGAATGGAATACCCATCAGTTTTGTAATTCTTTTTATCTCTCTCATATCACCAGGATCTACAAAGCCTGGGATTAGGTTGATTTTATCATTACTAGCCTCTTCATCATGTTGAGCAAGTTGTTTAATCATCGCTTGCACCATATTAGAATAACCAGTAATATGGGAACCAACATAACTTGGTGTACTAGCATGGATAACAGTCTTACCTTCTGGAATATCCATAGATGCAATCATAGAACCTACATCATCACCTATTGTTTCAGATAGACAAGTTGTATTAATCGCCACAACATCTGGCTCATATAATTTCCATATATTCTTCATTGCAGTATTTAAATTTGATCTTCCTCCAAATACTGAAGCTCCTTCTGTAAATGAACTTGTAGTAGCTACAATTGGATCTCTAAAATGTCTAGTCAAGTGCATTCTATGAAAAGAACAACATCCTTGAGAACCATGACTATGAGGAAGACATTTATTTATGCCTAAAGCCGCATACATCGCCCCAATTGGCTGACATGTTTTTGCCGGATTTACTACCAACGCTTTTCTCTCAGTAATCTTTTTTGGTGTTAATGACATTAGCTTGCACCTCCTAATTGCGCTTCTATCTCTGGGTCATTCTTCCATGGTGCTGTGATATAATTCCAAGTAGGTGTATTAATACCAGATGAAATATCTCTAGCAAAGTTAACAGCACCTTTAAATCCAGCATAAGGTCCACTATAATCATAACTGTGTAGCTGTTTTGAAAAGATACCCATCTTCTGAGCTACATACTTATCTTTAATACCAGAACCAAAGACAGCTGGTTTTAAAGCATTAAGTAAAGTTTCAGTTTCATAGTGATTTAAGTCATCTATGATAATCTTTCCATCTTCCATCTCTTTAACCATACCTTTATAATCACCTAAAGGCATCTCCTCTTGAAGCTTTTCATACCTTTCCTTAGATAAACGTAATTTATAACGTTTGTCATCCTTAGTTACTGTTATCTCAGGAATATTTCTATCATCAGCAGTCATCTCGATATCTGGAATGATCTCTCTTCCTTCATAATCATCTCGATGTCCAAACTCATATCCTGCTACTACAGTCTCAATTCCAATCTCTTTAAATAGATTTTGATAATGATGAGCTCTTGAACCACCTACGAATAGGCAAGCAGTATTTCCATCACATAACTCTTTATACTTAGCCAATATATCTTTAATTTCTCCTAATTCTTCTTCAATTACCTCTTCAGTTCTTTGAATTAACTCTTCATCACCAAAGTATTTAGCCATATTTCTAAGAGTATCTATCGTACCCTGTACACCAATGAAGTTGATCTTCAACCACGGAATACCATACTTCTCTTCAAACATTTCGGCAATATAGTTGATTGAACGGTGGCATTGAACCAAGTTCAAATCAGCTACATGAGACTCTTTGATCTCTTCTAAAGTACCATCACCTGTCATTACAGAGATAATCTCATAGCCTATCTTATCTAAGATTCTAGCAATTTCAAATCCATCTCCACCGATATTATACTCACCTAATAGATTGACAGGATATTTTCTCTTAGGTGTTCTCTCTTTAGTTCCTACTACATTTGACATTAACTCATTATTAGCAATATGGTGACCTGCAGATTGACTTACACCTTTATAACCTTCACAACTGAAAGCCAATACAGGAATACCATACTCCTCCTCAGCCTCTTTAGCTACTGCATTAATATCATCACCAATTAATCCTACTGGACAAGTAGCACTAATACTGATCGCTTCAGGCTCAAAAATCTCTACAGCCTCTTTAATTGCTTGCTTTAACTTCTTCTCCCCACCAAATACGATGTCAGGGTCTTGCATATCAGTAGAGAAACAGTAACTGATAAAGTTCTTTTCACCATCTTTTGCTTTACCTTTATGACGCCTTGTTCCCCAAGTATAATAAGAACATCCTATCGGACCATGGGTAATATGAACTACATCCTTTAATGGTCCTATAACTACCCCTTTACAACCGGCATAAGCACAACCTCTATTTGTCATAATACCAGGAATAGTTCTGGTATTAGCCATAATATGTTGTTCGTCTTGCTTTGAATCTTTTAACATTATATGCTCTTTCCTGTTCTTCATAGATTTACCAGGATAAGCACTTAGCAAATTATCTAGTAAATTAACATTGTCTATCATATCGGTTCACCTCCAAGATTTAACTTTATATAGCCTCTTCTCCCATCTCTTCTGTTCTTACTCTTACAGCTCCACTTACTGGAATAATAAATATCTTACCATCACCTGCATTACCACTTTTATTAACACTAATAATAGTATTAACGACCTTTTCTACCTCATCATCGCTAACTATTAAGGTAATTAACCTTTTTGGAACTAAACGATGCCCTTCAGATACTGCTTCAGCTACCTCTGGAGATTCTATCTCTGCTCCAGATAATAATGCATTGATTAATTCATAATCGACCTTCTTCTTACCTCTACCATAAACTTTACGGCAAGTCATTGAATCAAAACCTTCTGCCGAAAGAGCTTTTTTGGTCTTATTAATCATGTTCATTCGAACAATAGCCATAACTTCCTTCATCACAAGACCTCCTTTTATAAGCCTTTTTTACCATTACTAATTGTGTAAGCCTCTTCAACTTCACTTACAAATATCTTTCCATCTCCAAAATTACCTTCTCCTGTTTTAGCAACTCTAATGATGATTTTAACTAAATCATCTACATCCTCATCTTTTACTACCATTAATAACATCTCTTTAGGTAACTCATCATAGTGAATATCACCTACTTTAACACCTCTTTGCTTACCTCTACCTGCTACATCAATCTTTGTAACCGCTGGAAATCCAGCATCACTTACTTCTGCTAATATTTCATTAACCTTCTCAGGTCTTACAATTGATCTTACCATCTTCATAATCTTTATACCCCCTTAGTTTAATGATTAATAGCAGTATAGCCAGTTAATACCATCTAATATTTTACCTATATCTTTACATCTCTAATATTTTATCAATCAACAACCAATATTAACTGACTTTTGCTAGTAACCGATTCATATATTTAAAACTATTAAATTATAACTCTAAAATTCCATGCTCCATCATAAGTGTTTCTAATTCTTCTTGTTCCATTGGAGTTGGAATTACAAATAGTTCATTATCATCGATTGCTTGTGCCAAACTTCTATATTCATTCGCTTGATCAGCTTCTGGATCATAAGCAATAACTACCTTTCTATTAATCTCTGCTCTTTGAACAATGTTATCTCTTGGTACAAAGTGAATTAATTGACTTCCTAACTCTTTAGCAAAGGCTTCTAATAATTCAAGCTCACCATCTACCTTACGACTGTTACAAATAATTCCACCAAGTCTTACTCCACCTGATTCGGCATACTTCTTAATACCTTTACAGATATTATTAGCTGCATACATTGCCATTAACTCTCCACTTGCTACAATATAAATCTCTTGAGCTTTTCCTTCACGAATCGGCATCGCAAATCCACCACAAACAACGTCTCCTAATACATCATAAAATACATAATCTAACTCATCTGTATACGCCCCTAAACTTTCTAACATATTGATAGAAGTAATAATTCCACGCCCTGCACATCCAACTCCAGGCTCTGGTCCACCTGATTCTACACATCGAATATTACTAAAATCAGTACCTCTTCTCATGATATCATCTAGCTCAATATCTTGACCTTCCTCTCTTAAAGTATCCAATACAGTCTTTTGATCCATTCCTCCTAACAACATTCTTGTTGAATCAGCCTTAGGGTCACAACCAACTACCATAAGCTCTTTACCCATCTCTGCCAATGCTGATGTTAAGTTCTGAGTTGTAGTTGACTTACCAATACCACCTTTTCCATAAATCGCTACCTGTCTCACAAAAATTCCTCCCCTTCTTATTTTCTTATATTTATTTAAAGACAAGTTAACCTGTCTTCAAATCAAAAATAAACTAACATAAGTCCCATAAACAAGCAACATTACATGTCAACCATTCACCATACTTAACATCGGAAGCTATCCTTTTTGAGTTTTTATGTCAAGTATGTGTTAATTATAGCCCTGTTTGCCTTTCGTGTCAAGAATAAAATAGATTTTTTTAGAAAAAATTACATATATATCACAATAACATGACAATTATCTAACATAAATGTATCAATCAGATGTGAAATTTGCTATATCGATAACATAAATACATCATTCAAAACATTAAAAATCCAATACAATAGCAAAAGCTCACTTACATATGTTAAATATATCTCAAGTCCAACACCAAAAATCATTATTTCTTACACTTTGATGTTAGTTATGTGTTAATTATAGCTTTGTTTTCATCCAGTGTCAAGAAAAAAATAGATTTTTTTACCAAACTTAACATAAACATAACGAATATATAACCAATAGGTGACATTATAGTGTTAAGTTTTGGGAGGGTTGACATCAATTATCATCACAAGAATACTAGAACTGTTAAACAGACCTAACCTAAGCCACTTCAATAATTAACAAAATAGAGAAGGTCTCTGCTTTTACAGAGACCTTCCACAAAACTATTTATTTTTGAGTTTATTATCTCTAAACACTAAACCCATTAATAGATCTTTCTAATCTTTCAGCTAAGGATAATAATTCTTGAGAAGACAACTTCATCTCTTGAGACATAACAGCAATATTATTAGCTCCTTCTTTAACCTCCTCACCTGAAATAACCAGCTCCTGAGAATTATCAGAAGACAGCTGTATGTTAGCTGTGGCATTAATAATACAACGTTCTATATCCCTAAAAGCACTCCCAGCATTTTCAATTACCTCCCTGCCTAGCAAAGCCTTCTGTTCAACATCAGTCACAGCCTCTAAACTCTTTCTAGAAGTAGCTTGAGTTTCATTTATTAAACTCCTAATCTTTTCAGTGGCTTGACTGGTATTATGAGATAAAACCCTTATCTCTTCTGCAACAACCGCAAAACCACGCCCTTTTTCACCAGCACGAGCCGCCTCTATTGCTGCATTTAAAGCTAGTAGATTTGTTTGAGAAGCAATATCATTAATCATCTGTACAATGTTCTCTATCTCATTAGAATTTCCCACTAATTGGTTGATAGCCTCAACACCTACCTTTACAGAGCCATTAATCTCTTCCATCTTCATAATAGCATCTTCTAAACTCTCACTACCAATTTCAGTTTTAGAGGCAGCTTCTTGAGAGAGAGCACTAGCCTCTTGACTCTCAGCTGAAATATGGTCGATACCAATTATCATCTTGTCAATATTGCCAGCAGCATTTTCTGCTATAAAATTACTCTTTTCAACAGCCGAAGATAATTCCCCACTACAAGAAGTTAACGTATTAATCATTTTAGCCAAATCACTAATCAAACCTTTAACCTTTCTATTCGTCCTATTAAAGACATTCAAAAGCTTGTCTTCACTATCGTTCAAACCATCTAAAGATAATTGGGTACTAAAATCACCTTTAGCCATCTTATTTAACCCTAATAAAACCTGCTCAATAACCTTAGCACTCAAAGAACCAAAATCAGGGTAGGAACTAGAACCATGTTCGGAAATATCTAACCCTTTTATCTCTTCTTCATTAGAAACCCTCAAACCAACAAGCAAATCAATTGATTTAAAGAGCATATAAGATAGAGAAAATGTCCAAAAAGCTACTACTATTACACCTTTTAATTGAATCAGAAACAATTCAATTCCCCCACCATATAGCAATCCACCTTCTGTTGCAAATACCCCAACCATCAACGTCCCAAAAATACCACATACACCATGTACTGAAACAGCACCCACTGGATCATCAACATGGAAGCTTTCTATAATATCCATAGCAAAAACCACAACTATCCCCGCCATAGCACCTATCGCCACAGCTCCAAAATCATTGACATTAGCTGTCCCAGCTGTAATACCTACCAAACCTGCTAAAGCACCATTTAAAGTCATACCAACATCAGCCTTGCCAGATTTAAACCAACTAGTAATCAAAGCCAGAGTAGCCCCAGCTGCAGCAGCCAGATTAGTGGTCATAGCTATATTAGCAATATTCAAATCTGTTCCCGCAAGAGTACTCCCTGAATTAAAACCAAACCAACCAAACCATAATATAAACACACCAAGTGCAGCCATTAGCAGATTATGCCCTGGAATCTTATTAGCAGAGCCATCTTTATTATATTTCCCAATCCTTGGTCCCAAAACTATCGCCCCAGCCAAAGCAGCCCAGCCTCCTACAGAGTGAACAACAGTAGAACCAGCAAAATCAATCACATCACCTAAGAAACCACCACCCCAGATCCAATACCCTACCACAGGATAAATAAAACCACTGATTACCAAGCTACATATCAAATATGCATTAAATTTGGTTCTACCTGCTATAGCTCCAGAAACAATAGTAGCTGCAGTTCCAGCAAAAACAACTTGAAATAACCAGAAAGCAGGTAATGGAATGTCCAATCCCAAGTGACTAAAATCCCCCTTCAAAAAGAAACCATTAAAAGATATAAACCTATTCCCTACACCAAACATAATACTAAAACCTAAAACCCAATAAATCAAAGAACCTACAGAAAAGTCCATTAGATTCTTCATAATAATATTTCCTGCATTTTTAGCCTGAGTAAAGCCAGCTTCCACCATTGCAAAACCAGCCTGCATAAAGAAGACTAAAAAAGCAGATAAAAGAGTCCACATAGTATCAATAGCAATCTCTTCTCCACCCCTTGCCAGCCCCTCTGCCCAAACTGCATTCGATGTTATAAGTAAGATTAACAATAATAAGATAAAAGGAAAAAGCTACGGGTTTTAACCCGTAGTGTAACATGTCATTATCACCACAGGTTGAAACCTGTGGCTAGTAAATTTACCATTATAAAAAGTGTCGCAATATCTCTATATAGCTACATATTTAAATTTGATTCTTAGATTAGGTAACTATATTAAAAGGCATACAAGCGATTTCAGATGTTTTCATTAACATTTTTTGCCACAATGAATATGATATACTAACCAAGTTAAATCCATAGAACTTGGTTGACCATACCCATTATCTTATCCAAATATCACCTCTGACGGATGTTCAGCTACTTTAATATTAGCTGGAGAGAAAAGAGCTCGAAATTTGGGGCTCTTTTTTCATTATAATAATAAATTATACTGGTTAACTTATATAGCTTATCTTTTAATGGAAATATTGTAATAGTTTAAATTTAAGTAAAGATTAAAACAATATTTTATGATTTACTTAAGCTAAAACTTAATTTCAGACTAAGTCTCAAATCTTATCTAATCACAAAAAATGGTTTAATGAATATTATATACCAAATGGGGAAAAGGAGGTGTAGTATAATGAGTAAATGTGGATATGGATATGAGTTTATTATCTTCTTAGTTCTTATCTTGCTAATATTAGGTACAGACTGTTAAAAATCAGCTCCAAAAATAAAATGCCAAATTAAAAATAACTTTACCTAAAAAAATCGATAGCATTGTCACAAAAAATGGATAAATGAATATTATGTACCAATAGAAGAGGAGGTGACAGTATAATGGGTGATTATTGTGGTGGAAATGAAGTTTTTGTTATCTTCTTAATTCTTATCTTATTACTTTTAGCTTCTTAAATTCTATTAATAAATATCTCAGGATTAGAGTCTTCTAGTTAGAAAGGAGTGGTAAAGATGGGTGATTACTGCGGAGATAATGAGTTCTATTTCTAATCCTTATCTTATTAGTGCTAAGTACTATGGGATACTGCTAATTTCAAATCATAGATAGATCTAAAAAAGGAGGTGTATAATATGGGATGCTATGGAGGCGTTGATGGAGGAAATAATGAAGCTTTTGTTCTATTCTTAATCCTTATCTTATTGGTTTTATCTACTATGGGATACTGCTAAGTCATTAAACCCTATAATAACAAGAAGAGAATCTTCAGTTGAAGATTCTCTTCTTGTTATTATAGATAAACAACTCTAGAATGAAACAATAGAAAGATAGTGTAACACTTTTTGGAATCTGGAATTAGTAGTCAGGAATCAGTTATAAACACTGGTTCCAGATT
>NZ_JBSQYM010000010.1:0-29902 GCF_055140805.1 Orenia sp. | reverse complement strand
ATAAGATTTCCCTAAAGGGAGATAAAATAATATTAGCCTGAATGAATATCCTAATTATAGCAGATGTAAATTAATGTAATCATTTTTGCTCATTTATAGCTTAGAACATATGATAAAGTTAGTAAATTAAAAGATTTATAATCCTCTACTTCTTATTTTCCCTTTAATCACATAAATAATTATAAGACCAAAAATTAAGGAGTGTAGATAAATGCTTTCTCCCAGCTTAGAGGACTATTTAGAAGAGATTTACCGTTTTGATAAAGAATTAGGCTTTGTCAGAACTACAGATATTGCTGAAAAACTTAAAGTCTCCCTACCATCAGTGACAAAGGCAGTTAAGCGATTGAATAAGAAAGGATATTTAAACCACGAACCCTATAAAAATATAGAACTAACTAACAAAGGAGAGAAATTAGGCAAATTCCTAGTAAAAAGAAATAAAACATTACAAGAGTTTGTAGAGATAATCGGTAGTAATTGTAATAAAACTGAAGAAGCCGAAGCAATGGAACATTATCTTTCTAAAGATACAGTCTCAGCCATTACATCTTTAGTAGAATTTTTAAAGAAGAAACCAGAACTACAAAAAGAGCTATTAGAATTTAGAAAGAAAAAATAATAGATATAAGATGTTTGACTAATTTAATTTCAAAATAATCTTAACTATATAGATTGAATTAAAGAATTTCATTGATCAAAAATTAATAATTCAACTTATTTAGCAACTAATCTAGCGAATTTACGCCAATTTAAAACAAAATTGATTTTAAAATATTGATTTATTTTTTTGCCTTTAATTCGTATGATTCGTGTTAATTCGTTGCAAAAAATATTTTAAATCCTTTAAGAAAAACATTAGTTCAATTTATATAATAAGAAGATTATAACTTTTTCTCGTTGGGAATAAGCAATCTTGAATCAGTTTATTTTACTGATAACTGATTCCTGACTCCTAGAAATTGTTCCATTATCTCTATATTATATATCAGTCCAACATTTATATTGCCAAAAACCTAATTTCTGACCTTATAAAAATAAAGCAGTAAATATCTGATTAACCAAAAAAGTAACTATAATTCCCACAGTCAATGGCATTAAAGCTCCAAAGATAGCCCATTTCCAGCTATTGGTCTCCTTCTTAATAGTCAATATCGTAGTTCCACAAGGAAAATGTAATAAGGAAAATAACATTGTACAGAGTGCTGTTACCCAAGTCCAGCCGTTATTAACCAATATTTCCCTTAAAGTCTCTGCACTATCAGGCTCAATCATTGCCCCTAAAGAGAGATAACTCATAACCAATATCGGTAAGACAATTTCATTGGCTGGTAACCCTAAGATAAATGCCAAAAGAATAAACCCATCTAAACCAATCATCATTGCAAAAGGATTCAATAATCCAGCTAGATAATCAATAATACTCACTCCACCAATTGTATTGTTAGCCAACAACCAAACTATTCCTCCTGCTGGTGCTGCTACTACTATCGCTCTCCAGAGTACAAATAAGGTTCTATCAACAAAAGAACGAACTAAGACTCTACCAAGCTGTGGCTTACGATATGGTGGCAATTCCAAGGTAAAAGAAGATGGTATACCTTTAAGCATAGTTTTTGACAATATCCAAGAGACCAGCAAGGTAATAGCAATACCAATTAAAACTAACAGAACTACTATCCCTGCTGCTAAAAGAGAGCTTCCCCTTCCACCGACAGTTCCCATAAAAATCATCGATAATATCAATAATGTGGGAAAACGCCCATTACAAGGGACAAAGTTATTGGTCAAGATAGCTAATAGCTTCTCCCGTGGCGATTCAATGATTCTAGCTGCAATCACTCCTGCTGCATTACAACCAAAGCCCATACTCATTGTCAGAGACTGTTTACCATTAGCTCCTGCCTTCTTGAAGAAATTATCAAGGTTAAAAGCTACCCGTGGCAGATAACCCAGATCCTCCATTAAGGTAAACAGTGGAAAGAAGATAGCCATCGGTGGCAACATCACCGAGACAACCCAAGCCAAGGTTCGATAAGTTCCATCAATTAAAAAGCCTCGTAATCCTTCTGGAGTTCCAACAACAAACAATAAATTGCTAAGTTTATCTTCTAACCAAAATAACCCTTTTGCTAACATCGCCGATGGATAGTTTGCTCCAACAAGGGTAAGCCAAAACACACCACCTAGCATAAGTAGCATAATCGGAAAACCAAGCCACTTAGATGTTAAAATATCATCTATTTTTTCTCCTATTCCAGTCTGCTCTTCTTGCATGCTGACATTATTATCAGCTATTACTTCTGCATTACTATAAATATCCTTAACTATCTGATCTCTTAGTTGCTCTCTTTGCTTTCCATTCAAAGAATCTGAGATATTAGATGATAGCTCATTAAAATCTTTAATCTTAGTCAACTCCATAGCAATCAACTCCACCCTTTAAATTCTCTCTAAAGTAATGATTCTGCATTGAATCTAAGATAGTCTGATCCCCTTCCAATAATCTTAAAGCCAGCCAACGCAAATTTAACCCTTCTGATAGTTCTCCTAAAGTATTCTTTATCTCTGGTAATAACTCTTCAACTGCTGCTTCAATTTGAGGAGAGTATTTAACTTTAACTGGTTTAATCTGCTTATCCTGATTAACTATAGCTGTTACCATATTTTTAAGATCATTTAGCCCTATCCCATCACGGGCTATAGTGGGAATCACTGGTATTCCTAACTCCTCTTCTAAACCTTTAATATCTATTTTAATATTCTTTCGCTCTGCCTCATCCATCAAATTTAGGCATAAGACTACATTATCGGTCAGCTCAGTAACTTGTAGTACCAGATTAAGATTGCGCTCCAAATTAGTAGCATCTGCTACAACTATAGTGGCATCTGGCTTAGCAAAGCAGATAAAATCTCTAGCTACCATCTCCTCAGTTGAACTTGCTAACAATGAATAAGTACCTGGTAGATCTACTAATGTATATTCTTGACCTTGATTTTCATAATATCCTTGTGCCTGAGTTACAGTTTTGCCAGGCCAATTTCCTGTGTGCTGTTTCAATCCAGTTAAAGCATTAAAGACTGTACTCTTACCTGTATTAGGATTACCGGCCAGAGCAATTATAGGATTATTCCTCTCAACATCCAGATTAAATGTTTCCCTTAACAGATTCAATCCACTTGATTTAGCTGTTAAACCCATAATATATACCCCCTATTTATAATTTATATATAAAACCATCTAAAATAAGGTTGATAACTTTAATAACCATCACCTCACTTTAATTAAATTGGTCTCTTCACTTCTTAAAGCAATTAGTGTCCCTCTAATTAAATATGCAGTTGGGTCTCCAGAAGGGCTTCTCCTTTTAGCTATTATCTGTGTCCCTGGAATCAAGCCCAAGTCCAATAATCTTCTCCTTTTAATCCCCTCTGCTTCTAAGCTTACTACCTCAGAGATTACTCCTAAAGGTAGTTGAGTTAATAACATTATCTTCACCCCCTTAATTTATTAGTTTAGACTAATAATCTTAACCAAGGTTAACTTACTTTCACTCCATAATATGTATTAAATCTAAAAGTGTGCATTTGACTATAAGAAAAAAATAACAAGAATTAAATAGAAATCTTTAGATAATGATAATAAAGGTCAATATATAGTACTATAACAGATTCAGTACACTATATCTTGACCTTGTTGAGTTTGACATATAAAAGTAGATGAGATAAAATTAGCCTTGTCGCTTTATATAATACACTAGCTTTTAATAGTTAATAAGAAATAAGAATAAAGATAATCTCTTATATCAATAAGAAATTAATTAATAATTTTGATAAGATACTTATAACTATTTTGAAAATTTTAAAAGTAAATTCTGAAAATCAGATTTATTCTAGTTGCTTTTATTCTACTACCTCTAACTGACACTAGGTCGAAGTAACTAACTTTTTGATTTTCACTTTAACCTTAGATTGACTTACTTTTAAGATTATTAGATTCAATCTCCTTCCCAAGAAAAAATTCTAAGAATCAAATTAATTTTTTAAATAATATTAATAAAAGCACAATATATAGTGCATACTTTGTTTCTCACCACTATATGTTGTTGTTTGAATGTTGACAGACAAATTTAAATAAGATAAAATTAGAAATATGATTTAATGTTATAGGAGGTAAATTAATGGTTAATAAGTACATAAAGAAACGAAATGGAAAGAATGTTCCTTTTAAGAAAGAAAAGATTAAAGAAGCAATTAGTAGAGCAGCTAAGGCAGTTGGAGTAGAATCAGATATCATTGGAGAAGAGATCAGTCAAGAGGTAGTCGATTATCTAAAGATTTTCTTTAAAGAAGATGGTATTCCAACAGTAGAACAGGTACAAGATCTAGTAGAGAAGATTCTAATTGAAAAAGGCTATGCTGCTATTGCTAAAGCATATATCCTTTATAGAGAACAACATGCTAAGCTAAGAGATACTGAACAACTATTTACCGATGCTCTTAAGACTATAGATAATTATCTAGATCGGAGCGATTGGAAGGTAAATGAGAATAGTAATATGGGTTATTCCTTACAAGGACTTAATAACCATATTGCTTCTGAGATTACAGCACAATATTGGTTACAAGAGATTTATCCTCAAGAAATCAGAGATAAGCACCTTTCAGGAGATATGCATATCCATGATCTAAGCCACTTAAGTGTCTATTGCTGTGGTTGGGATTTAAAGGACTTACTACTTAATGGATTTGGTGGAGTCTCTACCAAAGTAGAGAGTAAACCACCGAAACATTTTAGAACTGCTTTATTACAAGCAGTAAACTTCTTCTATACATTACAAGGAGAGAGTGCTGGAGCTCAAGCCTTTTCAAGCTTTGACACATACTTAGCTCCTTTTATCAAATATGATGATTTGACCTATAATGAGGTTAAACAAGCTATGCAAGAGTTTATCTTTAACTTAAATGTACCTACTAGAGTAGGTTTCCAAACACCTTTTACAAATATCACTATGGATTTGGTTTGTCCAGGGATTATAGCTGATGAGCCAGTAATTATCGGTGGAGAGGCTCAAGATAAGACTTATAAAGAGTTCCAAACAGAGATGGATATGTTAAATAAGGCCTTTGCTGAAATCATGTTAGAAGGTGATTCTAAGGGTAGAGTATTCAGCTTCCCTATTCCAACTTACAATATCACCAAAGATTTTGATTGGGATAATGAGATTTTAGAGCCAGTTTGGGAGATGACTGCTAAATATGGTATTCCATATTTCAGTAACTTCGTCAACTCTGATATGAAGCCTGATGATGTTAGAAGTATGTGCCCAATTGCCGGTACGGAGAGGGTTTTAATTAGAACAGAAAATAATCTAAGATATTCTACTATTAATCATTCTTATTATGATTTAAAAGATAAAGAAGTAGAAATTTATTCTGACGGTAAGTTTGTAAGAGGTAAGTTTAATAAATGGGATAACCAAGAAATGATTGAAGTTAAATTAGTTAATGGTCACAAAGTTAAAATGACTAAAACCCACTTAAATTACGTTATTAAAGAGAAAGATGGAGAAATTATTGAATTAACCGGTAAACAATTACAGCCAGATTATTATCTACCTTATAGTTTAAAAGAATATGAAGGTCAAGGTGGAAACTTTGACTTAGGATTCTTTGTAGGTGCTTACGCTGGAGATGGTAGTTTCGATGGAGATAATTGTGTAATATTCTCTTTAGGAGAAGGAGATAAAAAAAATACATTGCTAGAATTGCAACGAATTGCCACAAAATATTTTGGAGCTAATAACTCTATAACAGAATATGATAACACTAAATTAGTTACATTGAAAATCTATTCCAAAGCAGCAGTTGGATTATGCAAGGATTTTATTGCTAATAAGCAAAGAGATAAAAGATATAAGGCAAAATTATTTGATATGAGCAAAGCATTTAGAGAAGGTGTGTTGGCAGGACATTTAGCAACAGATGGTGGTAATAGAAATAGAATTTATACCTCATCTAAAAGAATGGTCGAATCTATTAATATGCTTGCAGCTACTTTAGGTACAACTACAAGTATCTATGAAGATAATAGAGAAGGCAGATATAGTAAACACACTAATTATGCCGTGTTAGTATATAAATTAAATAGAGATAGTTACGGAGATATTTGGTTTAAGCAGAATGATAAATTATGGGTTAAAATTGATTCTATTGAAAATACTACAGGTGATACTGGTTACTGCTTTGAAGTAGAAGATGATGAACCAATGTTCACTATCGGTACAACTGGTCTACTAACTCATAATTGCAGACTTAGACTTGACAACACTGAGCTTAGAAAACGTGGTGGAGGATTATTTGGTGCTAACCCGATGACAGGAAGTATCGGTGTTGTAACTTTAAATATGCCACGTATTGGTTATCTAGCTGAAGATGAAGATGATTTCATCAAACGTACTTATGCTTTAATGGATTTAGCCCAAGAGAGCTTAGAAATTAAAAGAAAGATATTAGAGAGATTGACTGATAAAGGATTATATCCTTATAGTAAGTTCTATCTGCGTAATGTTAAGATGCGTTTTGATGAGTACTGGAAGAACCACTTTAATACTATCGGATTAAATGGTATGAATGAAGCTGTAATCAACTTTATGGGCAAAGATATTACTCACCCAGAAGCTAGAGACTTCTCTATTAGAATAATGGATGCTATGCGTAATAAGCTAGTAGAGTATCAAGAGGATACTGGCAATATCTATAACTTAGAGGCCACTCCTGCTGAAGGTACCTCTTATCGTTTTGCTAATTTGGATAAGAAGAAGTTTGCTAATGATATCATCTGTGCCAATGAGGATAGAGTCAGAGCTGAAGGTGCAGACCCATACTATACTAACTCAACACAATTACCTGTAGGTTATACCGATGATATCTTTGAAAGTTTAGAGCTACAGGATGAATTGCAGAAGAGATATACTGGCGGAACCGTCGTTCATGGTTTCTTAGGTGAAAGGATGCCATCTATTCAATCGGTGAAGAAGCTAGTTAAGAATATCGCTGACAATTTTGAGTTGCCATACTACTCCATTACTCCAACCTTTAGTGTCTGCCCTGTTCATGGGTATTTAGATGGAGAGCATGAATATTGCCCTAAATGTGATGCTGAAATGGAGTTTGAAGAAGAACAGAGTGCTTAGAAAGGTTGTTTTAAGATGAAGATAGCTGGTTTGCAACGGACAAGTTTAATCGATTATCCTGAGCATATTGCTACTGTAGTTTTTACTCAAGGATGTAACTATAGATGCCCTTATTGTCATAATTCATCATTGATTGCTAATAGCTCAGAGAGTTCTTCTTATCTCTCTTTAGAAGATTTCTGGAGCTTTATTAAAAAGAGAAAAAAATTAATCGATGGAATCTCTATTACTGGAGGAGAGCCAACTCTACAAGCAGGGCTGATAGACTTTATCAAAGAGATTAAAGCTAGAGGATTAAAGGTTAAGCTTGATACAAACGGAAGTAACCCTGATATTCTGACAGAATTACTTGCAGAGAATTTAGTAGATTATATCGCAATGGATATCAAATCATCTCTGCAAAGCTACTCTGCAGTAGCTGGAGAGTGTAGTCTAGATAAAGTTAAAGCAAGTATCGAATTAATTAAAAGGTCAGAGATAGATTATGAGTTTAGAACTACAGTAGTCCCTACCCTACATACAGAACAAGATTTTAAAGGTATTGGGGAGTTAATCGCTGGAGCAGAACGTTATTATATTCAAAACTTTAGACCAGTCAATACTTTGGATAAAAAGCTAGAGGAGCTAAGCTCCTTCCCCCCTGATAGATTAGAGAAATTTAAAGAGATAGTTTCTCCTTATGTAGCTAAAGTAGAGATTCGTAATTAAAAGGAGGTGACACAGGATATGGAAAATAGAAAACGTCAAAAATGTGAGATTTATTCTCGTGTAGTTGGTTTCTTAACACCTGTAAGTCAGTGGAACAAAGGTAAGAAAGAAGAGTGGGTAGACAGAAAGACCTACGATAAAGCATTAAAAGAAGCTAAATAAATTCAAAAAAGCAAGTTGGAGTTAAAACTCCAACTTGCTTTTTTTATATAAAGTAAGTTCTTAGTTTCAGAGGGATTTTTTTATCTCCCTCTGAAACTTATGTCCACAGGATGACCTAAGGCCCTAGAACCATAGTGTCTCTTATCTCCTACTTAATAGAGGTGTGGATTTTAGAGACACTTAGGTGTCGGATAAATATCAAACTACTTATCTTTTATCTAAACTTCAAATTTATCAACCAATTCATGTAACTTCTGAGCCATATTAGCCAGCTCTTGTGAAGAGTAGGTAACCTCTGCAGACATATTACTGATATCATCAGTAACATTTATGATTTCTTGACTATTATCTGCTAAACTCTGACTAGAAGCAGCAGTCTTTTCAAGATGAGTAAATGTACTTTCACTAGAATATTCGATTTCTTTAAAGATATTGCCTGCACTTTCTATAATCTCTTGTCCATCTTTAGTCTTTGATTCAACCTGATTAATAGCTTTTAAGGCAGATTTAGACTTACCTTTAATCTCTACTACTAAATTGGAAATCTCTGATGTTGCATTATTAGTCTCTACTGCTAACTCTCTAATCTCATCTGCTACTACTGCAAAGCCTCGTCCATACTCTCCAGCTCTCGCTGCTTCAATAGATGCATTAAGTGCTAATAGATTGGTCTGTTCAGCTATATTATTGATTAAATCAATAATCTTTTCGATCATCTGTGAATCATTATCTAGCTGATTAATCACCTCTACAGTCTCCCCTACCACTTGATTGATCTCTTTGATACTAACTACTGCATTTTTGATATTACTACTTCCTATTTCAGTTTTAGAACTGGCCTCTTTAGAAAAAGAGGTGACCTCTTGCACACTACTAGAGATTTGCTGTATACTTGTTGAGATTTCTGATATAAGTTGTCTAGTATTCTCAATAGTCGCATTACCTTCTTGACTAGAAGCAGATAGCTCTTCACTAGTTGATGAAATATCACTAGCTGCTTCTAAAACATCGATTACAATCTTCTTTAAGTTATCAACCATAGAGTTAAATTCTATTGCCAATTGTCCTATCTCATCATTACGTTTAGAATCAATACTTACTTGCAAATTCCCCTGAGCAACTTTCTTCATAACCTTAATTAATTCAGAGATAAAATCTAATAAATACTTCTTGATAAAGATAGAAATAAATATAGCCACTAAAATTAATACAATAATATCTACTATTAAAATTTGTCTACCAATCTTGTTCTTACTTTCATAAACTTTATCAACTGAATTCTGGGCAAATATAACCCCATCAATTACAGGTAATGATACATAAGAAGCTATGACTTCTTTATCTTTAAAAGAATACTCTACACTTCCCCTTTTATTACTCTTAACAGTGTTCATATCTATAATTTGACCTAAATCATAGCTCTTTTCAATCATCTCTTTATCTGGATGAGCAATGACCTCATTATTCTTATTAGCAACATACACATAACTAGAATCAGTTGAGCTGGCAATTACCATACTCTGTACAGGAGTCAACAACATATCTATGCCCAAAGCTCCTATAAAATCACCATTATCATTAATTACAGGGGCTACTAAAGTAATTACTGGCTTCTTAAGCTCTTTATCTAAATGAAGATCACTCCACATAATATCTTTGTTATTTTTAATCTTTTGATACCAAGGCTTATCATTAATGTTGATCTCTTCATCTTCAGGATAAAAATAATTTTGACCAAAGCTTGTACTAAGATACAACCTTACAAAATAAGGATAATCATCTTTTAAATTCTCAAATAGCTCTCTGACTGCCCATTCATTTGCATACTTAACAGAATCTTGGCGGGAAATCAGTTTTATTATCTCTTCTTTTCTATAGAAAAAGGACTCAATTTGATTCTTTAATCCATCTGCTTTCTCTTCATTCTTTTCTTGAGCTAATTTAGTCAACTCCTTTGATACAGAGTTATTGACTATTAACCCTAAGATTAAAAATGAAATTACCAAGATAACAACTATAGTACCTACAGCTTTAAAGGATAGATTATTCTTTAAATTTACTCCCTTTAATTTCATAATGTTACATTCCCCTCCTTTTATTATCTAAATACTAGATAAGAGGTTTCTTTCTATAGCTAACAATGAAAGAAACCTCTTATTGTCAATAATTATTTACCTGCTAAATCTTTTAATAAAATTTGATATAACTCTTCTCCAATTATCTTTCTCCATTTAGTTCTTACTGGCTCTGTCTTAGCTTTGAATGCTTTATATTGTGCAGCAGATAGGATATTAACCTTCATTCCTTTGCTCTCAATAAATTTTATAGGGTCTTCAAAAGAAAATATACCTTCTTCATTATTCTCTTTTAAATAATTCAATGCAGTACCATCATCAAGACCCATCCTTGCTAACATCTGTTCATATTCTAAAGCTTCTTTAGCAGATTGCTCAATAATATCTTGGGTTTTACTATCAAAACTCTCCCAAACATCTTTATTAATACCAATCACTAATGGATCAAATAGATAATTCCATAAGGTAATATGATTATGATAGTTCCAAATTTCAACTGGTATCTCTACACCCAATAATGGATTTTCTTGACCATCAACTACACCTTGCTTAAACCCATTGATTGCTGACCCCCAAGGCATACTTACTGGTCTTGCCCCTAAAGCATTGTAAGTATCAAAAAAGATAGGTGTCCCAACTACTCTAACTCTAAGTCCTCTCAAATCATCAGGACTTGTAATTGCTCTTTTACTATTAGTAATTTGACGAAATCCATTTTCTCCCCAACCAAATGCCTTAACACCCTTTTTTTCTAATAAATTTAAAATATATTCTCCAGTTTTACCACTATAAACGGCATCAATCTGGTCATAGCCTTGATACATAAAAGGTAGAGAAAAGACATTTAGCTCCTTGACCTGAGATGACCAGTTAATAGTAGAAGATATAGCCATATCTATCTGTCCTTGCTGTAACATTGCAAATTCATTTGTCTGCTTTCCTGCAAAGAGCTTCCCACCAAAATAAGGTTTAATATTCACCTTTCCTGCTGTTCTCTCTTCTACTAGCTCAACAAACCTTTCTGCCCCAGCTCCCCAAGGAAACCCTGGTCCAACAACTACACTAAGCTTATATTCTTCTTTAAATTCAGCGGCAGACCCTACTGAAGTATTAACAAATAGCATTAATGTTAAGACCAATAAAATTAGTAATTTCTTCTTCAATTTACCTTCCCCCTTAAAATCTCTTTTATAGAATTTAAAAATAAGCTCCCCCCTTTAAGAGAGGAAGCTTATTTAATTTAGAGTTAAACTCTACTCTTCAACATCTCCTAAATCCTCACCTGATTCTTCATTTAGCTTTATCTTTCTAAATGAATTACTATGAGGTAAGATTAATTGGAAACCTGATGAATAGTCAATTTGAACTTCTCCACGCTTTAACTGACATTCAAGTAAATGTCCTCCACCTGTACGGTCTTCATTAATGAAATGTAGGTGAAATTTAGGAACATTAATTCCATTAACATAGTATGGAGACCAAAAACCAACTAATGTTCCCTTGGTATTATAAAAATCAAAGGTTGGTTGCGTAGCAGCTATTTTAGCCAACTTTGGATATGGCTTGCTCTGTTTAGGCACACTACGAGTCTTTACATGTTTAAATTCTCCTTCAATCTTAATAGCATAGAATATATTCTCACTTGGCAACAATTCTGTTAACTCTTTTTTAAGCTCCTCAAGATCCTTTACTCCCTTAAATACAGCACTTTTATCTTCATCAAAATATGTAGTTACAGCAAAAGGAGTTTTAACATTGTCTGAAACTGCTTTTACCTCTCCAGTAGATTTGACTTGATAAGCTACACCATCTAAAATAACCATCTCTCCATCTAAGTTATGGAACGTTCCCAGACCAAAGTTACCATGATCTAACAATTGACCAATTGTCATATTTCCATCATATAATCCTTGTAATAAAGCATCGATTGTTGAAATTTGAAATAAAGTATCTTGCCCCTCAATCTGAGCATAAGCAGTTAAACTTAAACCAATTATTAATAAAAAACTTACTACTAAATAAATACTACTTTTTTTGATAATCTTCATAACTATCCCCTCTCTGCATATAAGTTTTTAAATGATTATTTAACAATCTATTAACTATACTGAAGATTATTTTTCAGCATAGCAAAAAAATAAATAGTCCTATCCCTCTAAATGAAAGGAATAGAACTGCTTACTTTTCTATTCACTATTCTTGCGGTAGTCTGACGATCTTAGTACAAAATTGTACCTTAGACTCAAAAACTTTGCGACCTTATCTTTCAATAAGTGTGCTATTTCAGGAATAATAAAGACATATTATATTTTTATACCAAAAATGACAACTAAAAGAATCAAATGATTATATTTCTTATATTATGTTAAAATTATACCATGTATAATATACCAAATCAAGTTAATAAACTAATTTAATGGTTTAAATTTTATTCAAGTAATTATTTCCTTAACTCTTTGAAAAATTTATATTATCTAATAGAGAATCGGTTTTAATAAGATGTTTTCACCAAAAATTAAATAAGATGGTTCCTCTGAACTAGAAACCATCTTAAACTTACTCAAAACTTTAGTTCTATATAGAACATGAAAAAGAATTTAAATTAATTTAGCAACGCCCTGAGGTAATCTATCCGAAGAAGTACTCTTGGAGTGGGAATTAATGCGAATCACACAAATTAGGATATTAATAGATTAAATTAAAGATTTAAAAGCTCTTGATTTCAATTCGCGTCAATTCGTAAGATTCGTTGCAAAAAATTATTTGAACTTGTTAGTATTACTATAACTGTTAATATGAAATCTTTATCGGTTTCTATATATACGATAAATATAGTGTTAGATATTCTACTGTCTTCTTTCTGTTAATTTTAATAACAGATCATCTTAGTCAACTCATAATTTTTATCATTGAAGCTCTTCTGCTGACTATTGACAACCTCTAAATCTACTGCCTCTACCACATTATTTCTAACCCCTACCATCTTGGCATTCTCTCCTTTGACCAGTTGATTGACCGCCTCTGCTCCCAACTTACTTGCCAAAACCCGATCGAAGACTGTCGGACGTCCTCCTCGTTGCTGATGACCCAACAAGGTCTCCCTTACTTTGAATCCTAATCTCATCTCTAACTCTCTGCTAATATCATCGACCTTACCTACACCTTCAGCCATCAAAATAATCCCATAATTCTTACCGATTTCAAACTTTCTCTTTAAATTATCAGTAATCTCATCATAGTCTACTTCTTGCTCAGGAATTAATAGTCCATCTACACTTCCTGCCAGAGCAGAGGTCATTGCAATCTCTCCTGAATGACGCCCCATCACCTCAATTACAAAAACTCGAGGTGTATCACCAACTAAGGAGGTGGCAGTATCTAAAATTCTATCAACTGTCTCGGTAACGATATTACAAGCAGTATCAAAACCAATAGCATAATCTGTTCCTGCAATATCATTATCAATGGTTCCAGGTACACCTATTACCTTCACCCCTGCATCTACTAACTTTTGTGCCCCCTTCATCGAACCATTACCACCGATCACCACCAATCCATCTAGTTCTAGGCTTTTGATATTAGCTAATGCCCTCTTAAAACCTTCCTTACTTTGAAACTCCTTAGTTCTGCCGGTCTTAATAATCGTACCACCATAGCTAATAATCTCTTCTACATCTAATATTTCTAACCTTCTATACCTCTTCTCTAGAAGTCCAATATAGCCAGCTTCAATCCCTAAGACCTCTAAATTATAATATGTACCAGCTTTAACCACAGCTCGCAAGGTAGCATTCATCCCTGGAGCATCACCACCACTTGTTAACACACCAATTCTTTGCATAAGGCACCTCCTGAATTTAATTTCACCTTTATCTATTTTTTTATGCTTAATCTTTGATTTAAAGCAAAAACTTAAGAAGGATAATGCGACACTTTTGTGTCTTAGTTGACAGTTAAGGTCTTTAAAAACGAAAAGAATTATTGTTTGAACGAAGCAAAAATTGAGATAGAATTTAGAGTATTATAAAGTTTTAATTAGAGAGATAATAATTGATAATCCTTATCATTTTGATTGCGTAGTAAGTTTTAATTCTTTTCTAGACCTTTTGCTTACTTTTGGGGCAATGCTAAAAGTAAGGCGCCCTTAGGCGCGCCCCGTAGGAAGTAGTCTTGGGCTGCAACCTAAGATTTTATTTACTTTCTTAAAGTAAAATTATCGCAATATACTCATATTGTAAAACCTAAAGCAATTTACTTATAGTCTCTTATTAAAAAGAGAACGGCTCCCACCGTTCCCTTCATACTCTATTCTATTACATTAAAACTCCCGCAATTGTAGCAGTCATATAAGTTGCTAAAGAACCTGCTACCAATGCTCTAATTCCTAATTGTGCTAATTCTCCTCTTCTCTCTGGTGCTAAACTCCCTAATCCACCAATTTGAATAGCAATTGAGGAGAAGTTAGAGAATCCACATAGGGCAAAGGTCGCAATTAATTGAGATTTATGGGATAATACCCCTTCTTTAATCATTTCTGATAATTGAGTATATGCTACAAACTCATTTAATGCCATCTTCTGTCCCAATAAGCTTCCTACTTCAGTAATTTCACCTACAGGAACACCCATTACCAAGGATAATGGTGCAAAGATATAACCTAAAATTTGTTCTAAGCTCGTACCAAGATAACTTAATGGATAGTTAATCAAAGCAATAATTGATACAAAAGCCAGTAACATAGCAGCTACATTCAAGGCTAATTTCAAACCTTCACTTGCCCCTTCAGCAGCAGCATCGATTACATTAGCATTATTTACTTCAATATCTACCTTCATCTCTCCAGAAGTAACTGATTCTTTAGTCTCTGGTACAACAATCTTGGCCATCATCAAAGCAGCTGGAGCTGACATGATACTAGCAGCTAATAGATATCCAGCATCAATACCCATTCCAATATATCCTGCCATTACACCACCAGCTACAGTAGCCATACCACCTGACATTAAAGCCATTAGCTCTGAACGAGTCATATTTGGTACGAATCTCTTAACTACTAATGGTGCTTCAGTCTGTCCAACAAAGACATTTGCTGCTGCAGATAATGATTCTGCACCACTTAAGTTCATTACCTTCTTCATAATCTTAGCCATAAATTCTACTACCCTTTGAATAGCACCTAGATAATATAATACAGACATAAGTGCTGAGAAAAAGATAATTGTAGGGATAACAGAGAGTGCAAAACTAAAACCTGTACTCATCAAAGAACCAAATAAGAACTCAGCACCCTTTGTTGAGAATCCTAAAATTGTAGCAATAAAATCACTTAATTTTTGAAAGGCTACCTTCCCGATAGGTAACTTCAAAATTGTAAAAGCAAATACTAACTGTAATAATAAACCACCGATTACTGGACGAATATCAATCTTCTTTCTATCCTCAGAAATCAAATAAGCAATTCCAATTAAAACAAACATACCAACTATACCAATTAACTTTGACATATTAAAAGCCCCCTTAATTTATAATCTGAATTGTAATTAGAGGCTTATTAATAGTTATTGATTATTAGACGCCAACTTATTGAGTTTGATATACAGGTCTATAATTAAAATAAAGACTACCAATACAATAACTATTACCTTATCAGACGTCTAACTTATTAAGATATACCCTTCTATTAAAACAAAATTTTACTAGTCTTTAATTTATATTCTTATAATATTATTTTTTAGTCTTCTAAAATAAGCTTTTACTCAATACTAAACCTAAATAGACACCTACAACACCCATAACTCCTGCTAAGTTAGGAGGAGCTGGTGCAGGTAGTTTTAAGAAAGAGAATAAAGCACCTACTAACACTCCACATACTGTAGAGATTAGAACTTGACTCATTGTGTTGCCTCCCTCTAGTTTGGTTTCCCTCTCCCACCCACTCACCTATTTATGTGAGTTGAAATAAAAAAACTTACCTCTAACAACTTTAATTATTAAAAATTGGTAAAGGTAAGTCGTCTGACATCTTACAATATAATTTTAATATATCTAATAGTCTTTGTCAAGTGATTTATATTTTTGTTAAATTTCAGTCTAAGTAAATTTATAGATCTCCAAGTCTAAAGTGTAATTTAATGGATATATAGCAACACTTTTTTTGGTGGTTAGAAGTTAGAAATTTAGGTAGTTAGGTAGTTCCTAACCACCTTTCCACCTAATAACGAAAGTGTTGCATCATCCTTCTATTGTTTCATTCTAGAGTTGTTTATCTATATAGATTTCCAAGTCTAAGGTGTAATTTAATGGAGATGTTGGGGCGGTTTGGGTATTAGGAGATAGATGGTATTGTTTCATTCTAAGGTTGGATGACTATAAAAGTAAAAAAGTATCACTTTTTGTCTCTATAATATCATAGTTAATTTTTATTCTAGATTCACGGACCTATAAACTTCTATTATTACCTTAATCTATTTAATTGAACTTAGACTCAGTATAAAGCTAAATAAAGAAAATACTATATTGGAAAATATAGTATTTTCTTTATTATCTATATATTTTTAATAGTCACTTGTTCCTGTAGCACCAGTTACAATTGCAACTCCAGAGCTAGCTCCAATTCTAGTAGCACCTGCTTCAATCATCTGTATAGCATCATCTTTACTCCTTACTCCACCAGATGCTTTAACTCCCATATCTGGACCAACAGTCTCTCTCATTAATTTTATATCTTCAACAGTAGCTCCAGCAGTTCCAAATCCAGTAGACGTCTTAACAAAGTCTGCTCCTACCTCTTTTGCTATTTGACAAGCCTTGACCTTCTCTTCTTCAGTTAAGTAACAGGTCTCAATAATTACTTTTACTAATGCACTTCCTTTAGAAGCTTCTACAACTGCTCTAATATCATCCTTTACAATATCCCAGGCACCTGACTTAATCGCACCAATATTGATTACCATATCAATCTCATCAGCACCATTTTTTATTGCATTTCTAGTCTCAAAAATCTTAGTTTCCGTTGTAGTCTCACCTAGTGGAAATCCAATTACTGTACAGACCTTCACTTTACTTCCTTCTAACTCCTTACTAACTAAAGAAACAAAGGAAGGATTAACACAAACAGAAGCAAAACCGTACTCTAAAGCTTCTTGGCATCTCAATTTTACATCTTTATCTAAGGCATCAGCATTCAATATAGTATGGTCAATCATAGCTGCTAACTCTTTATTATCCATTTTTTCTCCTCCTATATACGTTGTATGACGTCTGACAACTTAATAATATCATACCAAAGTTTATTTTTCAATGTATTTATCTTCAATATTTTCAATTTGAATATATTAAATTAACACCTTCTGCTAGTTTAATTTTAATATAGAGATTATAACTTAAGATGGATGTTGCAACAGCTTTGTGTCAGGAATCAGGAACTTGGAATCAGTATGGTTTACAGATTGCTGAAAACCGATTCCAGATTCCTAAATTATCACATTATCCCTCTATTATACCAGCCTACCTACTAACATAATAGATTAAGCTGATAATCACAAAAATCATCACTATCTCTCTTTACTCCCTAAAAGCATTCTCAGTAAAGCCTTCTCCCAATACTTCATGAACTTCAGTAATGATAACAAAAGCATTTTTATCGATATTATGTACTAACCTCTTTAAGTCAGAGACCTCTGAACGGCTGATAATACAGAGTAAGACATCCTTATTATGTTCAGTAAAGCCACCTTTTCCTTTCAAGATAGTAACCCCACGATCCATCTTCTCTAAAATATTCTTTCTAATCTCTTCTGAATGATCCGAAATAATAAAAGTTCCCTTGGAAATCTTCAGACCTTCCTGTACTATATCAATTGCTTTACCAGTAATCATCATCGCCACAAAAGCATAAAGGGCAATCTCTGCATTAAAGACTATTCCAGCTAAAGCGATTACACAAAAATCTATAATCATTAAACTCTTACCTACACTGATTCCAGTAAATTTATTGATCAATTGAGCTACTAAATCAGTTCCTCCAGTAGTCCCTTTAGATCTAAATACCAGCCCAAGTCCTAGACCACTTAACCCTCCACCATAAATAGATGCTAATAAGAGGTCATGGGTCAATACTGGCAGATATGGAGTTAATAAATCTATCCCAAAAGAGAGTAAAAAGATTCCATACAGGGTTCTAATTCCAAATTTAGCCCCTAACTCCTTGACACCTATAATAAAAAGAGGTATATTGATAGCTAAACTGACCATTCCTACAGGTAAACCAAAGAGATAATAGATCACTGTAGAGAATCCACTTACCCCTCCTGCTGCAATCTTATTAGGAATTAAGAACATTACTAACCCTGCTGCTGTAATTAGTGATCCAATCGTAATCCAAAAATAATCATATACTGTCTGTTTTCTCATCACCAACACCCTTACTTACTTTAACTTATTTAATTTTTTAAGCTTTTCTTGAAATACTTCATAGATAAATTGGGGTAATGCTGACATCCTTCCCACCCGTTTAGGCTCCTGTAATAATCTGTATAACCATTCTAAATGAAAGTTCTGCATCATTTTTGGAGCACGCTTCTTCTTGCCAGCTAAGATATCAAAGGTACCACCTACACCAATCCCTACTGGAACATCTACCTTAGATAGATGTTTATTCAACCATTTTTCCTGTAAAGGAACTCCCATCCCTACTAAGAGTATATCCACTCTATTATCTTGCAACTCCTCTACAACCTTCTTTTCTAATTCTCTATCTAAATAGCCATGATGGGTTCTAATATTTAAATTGGAATATTTATTCTTTATCTTAGCTTTAGCCTCCTTAGCTACTTTTGGAGCACCACCTAAAAAGTAAAAATTATAACCTTTTTTACTGCCAGTCTCTAATAATTCTTTGACCAAATCAATCCCAGCAACTCGTTCAGCCAAAGGATTTCCTAACAACTTAGAAGCTAGTACTACCCCTGTCCCATCAGGTATAACCAGATCAGCAGAATTTATAATCCTCTTTAACTCTTCATCCTGATGTGCCCTAATAATCATCTCAGCATTAGGGGTAACTATAATATGGCTATCTTTAGAGTTTATAAAGGATTTAATTTTATTTAGGGCCTCCTTTTGATTAACTTTATCTACTAATACCCCTAAAATATCTACTCTCTCTCTCATAGATTATCACCTAGAATCCCTAATGATAGTTCTATATTCTGTAGAGCTAGTCCTTCTAAATTATTAATTTTTTTCTTTATTTTCTTCTGTATTTCTTCTTTTTTACCCCAAGTTTCAATTATTTCACCAATGTCTTTAGATATATCTAGATTATCAATCTGAGCTAATGCTGATAATTCTAAGCTATTGAGAAAACTATCAATTTTAGGATCATATGAAATTCCAATAAGAGGAACTCTATTTAAAGCAGCAAAAATTAGAGAATGTAACCTTACACCTAATAACATATCAACTTCTCCTACCAAACCTAATACCTCCTGAGGGCTATAACTATGAATAATTATCTCTGCTTTATTCTCCATCAACTCAGCCACCCTCCTACTAACCTCTACATCAACAGGATAATGGAGAGGAATGAATAAAATATTGATATCTAGTTTCTCTTTTAATCGATCTAAAATTTTAGCAATCTTGTTCAAGTAACTATTATCCTGCCATGGTCTTAGTGATACACCAAGTAGATTCTCTTTAGCTTTAATCTCTTCTATATTAAGAATTTCCTGTACTCGCTCTTGAGTAGCTTTTTTGAGAATAAAGACAGGATCAGCCGTCATATATATATCCTCTCTTACACCTATCTTCTCTAATAATTCTTTAGAATCTCTATCTCTAACAGTAATTAAATCAACTCTATTTAATGTCTCTTTTACTAAACGGCGATTAAAGGAATAATTAATAGGGCCAACACCTTGAGCACAACAAAAGACTGGAACTTTAAAGAGTTTAGCCAATAGAATAATCCCCAAATAATAAGGAATAGTCTTATTACTAGTTACATCTTGTAACAAACTACCTCCACCACTAATCAACAAGTCAGCACCTTTAAGATAATGAGTTAAAGCTCTACTACTTGTTCTATTAATAGCCTTAACACCATGTACCAACCTTGTCCACTCTGGATTTGCTGAGAGTACAATAATTTCGATATCAGCTCCACTTCTCTGTAAGTTATCGATTAATGCAGCTAAAATTGCCTCATCACCTGCATTCTTAAATCCATAATATCCAGATAAGATTACTCTTTTCATTGTCTCACTTCCCCGTTATATAAGTTGACAGTTACCGGTTGACGGTTTACAGTTAAAATCTAAATAAAAATTTAATCACAGTTAGCTCCAATGTTCATAGATTAGTTATTCACCTATAACTAGTAGCTATGTTTCATTCGTATCAAGCTACTCTCAGAGTACTTCCTACCATTTAAAATACTTTGAATAACTATTCAATTTGTTTTTCATCATTATATGTCTTAATTTTTATTCTTTTAACTGTAAACTATACACTGTCAACAGTCAACCTAAAAAATATAACAACTTAATACTATCTAATAAAATTAAAGTAAAGGCTTATTCCTAACTTTGCTTATTATTTTGACTATAGAAATGAACCCTCCCCCAATAACCCCCCCTAATCCCACTCCAATCAATACTCTAAATAAAGAGACAATAAAGGGAGTATGCAGATGAGAAAAGGTATTTAAAATAGTAATCTGACCAATCAATCCTAATAAAACCACCCATAGATACTGTTGCTCTTTAAAAGATAGATAAATACCTAAAATCAATAAGGGGTGTCCAATTAAAAAACTCTTAAATCTTGGTCTAATCACTAAGATATCTTCTAATAGCTTTCTAACCTGTATCTCAAAGCCAGTTACTGGGATTATTGGATTATTCCCTGTTCTACTCAAATAAATAACTCCTCCACTAATTAAGATAGAAGCTACCATTATATCCTGTATACTTATCTTTCTTGTAAGTAGCTTACTTATATCCTGCTTTAAATCTTCCAAACTACTATATTTGAAATATAAGTAATAAATTGTACTTAAGATTAAAGGTAGTAAAAAAGCCAACTTTATCCCTCTAAATTGAGCAACCTGTAAGAGATACTCTCTATCTGCTAACAGCCCTTGTATTAAAATTCCTCCACTAATAGTCACCATAGTTCCCTGTATAAAGAGTTTATAGCAATTAATTAAAGTTCTTTCTCCCTTGATTCTATTAAGAAGATAGATAAAGGTGATTAGCGGAAAGATGATTGCAGTTTTTAAAGCTATCAACTCTAAGACTAATTTTTGATTAAAGATATAAAGCCCAACTAAGGCTAATAACCCCAATCCAAAAGAAGGATAAAACAACTTTGAACTCCAAAAAGTTAATAATAAAGTGATCCAAGCTATTAATGACAGTGCCACAATCAGCTTTAATACTTTGTTATTATTTATCTCTTTAAAAGGATTAGCTACTCCTAAGCGATAACCAGATTTATGTAGTCTCTCTGCTAGCCCTTCAATAAATTTAATCGTATCTGATCTTTCATCAAAAGGCTTTAAGTATAAAACCCTGACATTTCTCTCATAAACCGCTTTAAAGTAGCGGTTTATTGTCTTCTCAATACCAAGCTTTGCTAATTCTTCTTGCTGTAAACTATGTACCCTTACAGCATTTAAATTAATATTTCTAGCTAACTGATTTACCCCTAGTTGATAAGCAATAAATGGTTCGATTATTCCCAAAGTAATCCCCTTATCCTTTAAAATTCTAGCTGTCTCTTCAATCTCTGTAGGATATCCAAGCACATTGTCTCCACTAAAGATTAATTTATCAAAATCAGCTAATCTATTAACTACTTCTTGAAAATCTTCCACCGAATTATTAGCAACTATACGAGGAACAAAATTAAATCCTAGTCCTTTTAACTTAGCTAACACCTCAGTATCAAAGTAAAGAGGAATATCTAAATCTTCACCTTTCCAATCAGAGATTACTAGAAAATCACCACTTTGTTCAACTTTACCTTCTCCTAGTTTAGTAATCAATAAATCTTTAAGCTTTAATAACAAGTTACTACTCCCTGTAATATATAAATCATTTATATCAAAATCTTTATCTTGGGATATAAATTTATTAAAAAAATTAAGCTCTTTACCTGAATAATAGGTTATTCTATTCTTAGTTTCTAAACTCCTTAAACTCTCCTGCTCCAATGCCACTGAACTTACTCCCAACTCTTGAAGCTTTATCAGTAAATCTACTTGTTCCTTTTCTTCTAACAAGCTATAATCTATTACCAACTCTACATCCCTATTACTACTCTCAACTTGATACCTCTTAACGATTAAGAATATAGCTGAAAGTAATCCAATTATGATAATTAAACCTAGGAACCGCTTCATAAAATCCCCCATTTGTATATACTCAATAAAAAAATCTCATCCCTATAATTAGGATGAGAATCTTTATAGTTAATTATTCTGATTGAAACTATTTAAAGATTAAATCAAATAGTTTTTTGCCACCAGTTTCACGAACAGAGACGAATTTAGATTAAGATTTTTTAACCTTAATCTTTTAATCTACCTTTGCTGTTCCATATGTTAATCTCTCTAATATTCATCTAAGTGATTAAACTCTGCATCTTCAATCCAATTTAGAGGTCTTTCTAGATGTTCTACAATATTATCCATAATGATTTCATGTCGTTTCTCTTCTTTTGCCAATTTTAAAAAGGCTTCTTGAATTACAGGCTTATCAACTTCCTCAGCTTTTTGTTGGTAAAAGTTATAACTACTTCGTTCCATCTCTACAGCTTTTCTATATAAATTGACATCCTCTTGAACTGGCTTCTCACTATTGACAGAGATATCCTTAGCTATTTCTTTAAAGACCTCTTTAGCTTTAGGTAAGATATCAGACTCTATCTCAGCCACTTCCTCTTCTTGCTTTAATTTCTTAACAATCTCTTCATGCCTCTTCTCTTCTTTAGCCAAATAATCAAAGATTCTCTTTAAATTACTATCTGTTGTCTGTTCAGCACATTCTTTATAATAGTCCTTATTTTCTCTCTCAAAATCAATAGCAAAGTCATAGATATTCATTGAAAAAACTCCTCTCTATTTATTATTAAGAAGTCTATTCCAAAGGAATAGACTTCAAATTATTTATATTAAATTATCCTTGCATAAACATTTCAACATCTTCTTCTACCTCACCAATACCAGCTATACCAAAGTTCTCAACTAAGACATTAGCTACGTTCTCAGATAAAAATGCTGGTAATGTTGGTCCTAAGTGAATATTCTTAACTCCTAGATATAATAATGCTAATAGTACAATTACAGCTTTTTGTTCATACCAAGCGATATTATAAGAGATAGGCAGTTCATTGATATCATCTAATTCAAATATCTCTTGCAGCTTCATTGCAATTACTGCTAAGGAATATGAGTCATTACATTGTCCTGCATCTAAGACTCTAGGAATTCCTCCAATATCTCCCAAGTCAAGCTTATTATATCTATATTTAGCACAGCCTGCTGTTAAAATTACTGTATCCTCTGGTAATTCTTTAGCAAATTCAGTATAATAATCTCTACTATTCATTCTTCCATCACAACCAGCCATCACAAAGAATTGTTTGATAGCACCAGATTTAACTGCATCTACTACCTTATCAGCCAGTGCTAAGACCTGGTTATGAGCAAACCCTCCTACAATCGTTCCATTTTCAATCTCAGAAGGTGCATCACATGTTTTAGCCAACTCTATAATCTCACTGAAATCCTTCTTACCATTCTCATCAGCCTCGATATGAGTTGCACCATCTAAACCAGCAGAACCTGTTGTAAAGATCTTATCTTTATAACTAGCATTGCCTTTTGGTGGCACAATACAGTTAGTTGTAAATAGAATTGGTCCATTGAAACTTTCAAACTCTTCTTTCTGCTTCCACCATGAGTTACCATAGTTACCTACAAAGTGCTCATACTTCTTAAAGGCTGGATAATAGTTAGCTGGTAACATTTCAGAGTGAGTATAAATATCTACTCCACTTCCCTCTGTCTGCTCTAGTAATTGCTCCATATCCTTTAAGTCATGACCACTGATTAAGATAGCTGGATTATTTCTAGTTCCGATATTTACTTCTGTAATCTCTGGATTACCGTAAGTCTCTGTATTAGCTTTATCTAATTGAGCCATACCTTCTACACCAAACTTACCTGTTTCTAAAGTCAATGCTACTAGTTCATCGGCTGTTAAACTATCATCAGTCACTGCAGCTAGTGCATTCTGCATAAAGTCATAAACCTCTTGATTTTCATAGCCTAGATTATAAGCATGCTCTGTGTAAGCTGCCAATCCTTTGACACCATAAGTAATTAACTCTCTTAAAGACCTCACATCTTCATTATCAGTCTGTAAGACTCCAACCTCTTCAGCTTTAGCTGAAAATTCTTCTTCTGTTCCCCTCCAAGTAGCTCCTTCATATAGATCAGTAAACTCTGCTCCTGCTGTTTCTGCTTTAGCTTTAATCTCATCTCTTAACTCTAAAGCCTCTTTAATCTGCTCTACAAAAGCATCATTATCAAAGTTGGCATTAGTAATTGTCATAAATAAGCTTTCCATAACAAAGGTATCTACCTTTGGAGTCTTTACTCCAAGCTCTTTAGCCTTAGTACTATAGATTGAAATTCCTTTAAGTAAGTAGATCAATAAATCTTGCAGGTTTGCTGTAGTATCAGTCTTACCACAAACACCTCTGACTGTACATCCCTTTCCACCTGCTGCTTCTTGACATTGATAACAGAACATTGACATTAAAAATCCCCCCTAAATAATTTATGTATTTGGTCTTTTAGATTGATACATAAAACTAGATAATTATTTATACAGGATTTACAGATAATACACTCCTATTTATTAATTACAGGATAAAAGCTTCAATCTCCTCCTTATATATATAAATAATCTAGTTTTTAACTTTATTTACTACTTATTTTCTAATAATTCTAGATAATTTTTATTCTTCTTACCTATATTATAAATTTATTAAAACTAAACTTATATGATATAACTCACATTCAGAGTGATAATTTACCAAAAATCATATTTATCTATGGTACCTAACTTTATAATCCAGTTTAAGAATATATTTATAGAGATAATGCGACACTTTTTATAATGATAAATTTACTAGCCACAGGTTTTAACCTGTGGTGATGGTGATATGTTACACTACGGGTTAAAACCCGTAGCTAAAACTTAAAGTGTCGCAATATACCCATTAAGTTTCATTTAAGGATTGGACATCTATATTGAGCTATTATATAATTAGCTGCAAGAAATCTATATAAGGAGTTGATTAAGATTATTATAAAGAAATCTATTCAAGAGTTCAGCCAATTAATTTCAAGTACAGAAGAACCTGTTCCAGCTGGAGGATCAACAATTGCTACTACTGCTCTATTAGGAGTATCCCTGCTCAAATTAGCCTCTAAAGTCAGTAAAATAACAATTGATTTAGAAAAACTAGAGCAGATAGCAAAGAATCTTCTTCAAGCTATAGATGGAGATGTTCAAGCCTTTAAACTCAATTCGCAGAAGCAATTTAAAGATCTACAGACCCTTCAGCAGATAATCGATATCCCCTTAGAGATAGCTAAAAATTCATCCTTAGCCCTTAAACTAGCATCTCAAATTAAACCTGATATAAAAAAGAGTGTCAGAGCAGACTATCAAATCGCTATTTTTAATTTAATAGCAAGTATCAAAGGAGCACTAGCTATTATCGAATCAAATTATCAGTTCTTCACTGCTGATGAGTATATACAACAGGTAAAAAAAGAGGTTGAAAAATTAAATAACTTCCTATTAAAACAAAAATAGTAGCTGCCAGCAGCTACTATTTATATATATATAAACAAGGGAGTCAATAATTGATAACTTCAATTACTATAATTAAATTATAATATACTATTTAAGGAATTAATATGATATAAGTCACATTGATAATTTATAGAGCACCTTCTTAAATAGTCACTTATTACCCAACCATTGATTTCTTAGTCCATCTTCTACTCCGCCATCTAAAGAACATACAGATACCTCTAATCCATTCATCACAGGTCATTCCTAGCCAAATTCCAGGAAGTCCATAACCCAAAACTATTCCAAAGAAGTATCCACCCAAGACTGCAACTCCCCACATCGAGATAATTGCCATTACTACAGGAAATATTACATCACCTGCTCCTCTTAAAGTATTGATTAACACAACATTAAAATTCCTTCCTGGCTCTAGAAAAGCATCTATCATCAAAACCGAGGTGCCCAATATGATAATTTGAGAGTCATCTGTATAAAATCCAATGAGGTATTTCCCAAAAAAGAAGATAAATATACTACCTATTACTGTAAAAACCATAGAGATTTTAAAATTCTTAAGTCCAGTCTCATATGCCTGCTCTATTTCATTGGCTCCAACCAGATGCCCAACCATTATTTGACTTGCTTGTCCGATGGCTATCGAAAATAACATTACAAACCAACCTATCATCCAGGCATAAGTTCTAGTTATATAGGACATTTCACCGAAATTAACCAATATAATACTCATCAGAACTGTCTGAGCTAAATTATAAGACATATTCTCCATTGCTGATGGAAAACCTATTTTGAATAATTTCTTAAGTACCCTAACTGGTCTCTCTTTTAAATGAGAGAATATAGTCAGAGGTAATAGCTTCTTAAATAAGAAAACAAAAGCCACAATAGTTGCACATATTCTACTAAATGTAGTAGCAATTGCTACACCTTTCACCCCCAAAACTGGTGCTCCAAATAGACCAAAGATAAAGATTGCGTCACCACAAATATTTATAATATTCATAATAACAGTTATAATCATGCTCTGCTTGGCATAGCCATGGCTTCTAATAATAGCAGTTAGAGTATTTAATATTGCCTGAAAGAATAAGGCTCCACCTACAATTGTAATATATTCAGAAGCATATTTCATTAAATCTGAAGTCAACCCTATTTTAAGTAATATGTAATCTCCAGAAAAGATCATGATAATACTTATAACCATACCTATTAGCAGATTTACAGCAAGAGATATAGCACTTACTCTCTCTACCTCATCATTTCGTTTTGCTCCAACATTCTGGGCTACTAATACTGCTGTACCAGCAGAGATTATAACAAATATCAGATTCAGATTAGCAATTACCTGATTAGATGCCCCTACAGCACCAGCAGCCCTATCATCAAATTGACTTAACATAAAAATATCTGCTACTCCAAGTAGCATAAACAATAAAATTTCAATAAAAATCGGCCCTGCAAGTTGATACAAACTCTTTCTCTTCTCCATATTACCCCTTCTATCTATAGTTTATTACCTTATTATAATTACTTTTTTGAAGTTACTTATATATGTTATATTAAACTTATACCTTCATTAACTCCTATCACTAGAAGCAATTTTTATCAATAAAACAAGTTTAAAAGTAGATTATAAAGGTTTGACCAGCTGGTCATAAACTATATTATACAGCAATTACCTCCAATCTTCAATCACTGATATAGTTTTGTGAATTTAAAATAATACCTTATGGAGAGATTACAACACTTTTAAAATTAGCGTGAGTTGATGTGTGAGTGTGAGTGTGAGTAAACCCTAATAAAAAGAAGTTTTACGCACATTCACACTCATAGCTCACACTCGACACAAAGTGTCGCACTATCCCCGTATAAAGACAATTTTAAATTATACTCTAGAATCATAAATTAATGAAGATGTCTAATCCCAATTTATGTTTTTAACCCTAACTCATCATTTGTTACTGAATCTTATTTGTTCTCTCCTAAAATCTCTAAGCTATCCTCTTCTAATTTGACCTGTTGAATCTTAACAGGAAAGGGCAAATCAGCAAAATCAATTTCAAATTGTAACTTATCTTTAATCTGTTCGATCAAACTCTTAGGGATAATAATATTCTGCACTGCCAATTCATCAGAGTTGAAGACAATAGTATCATTATCTGCAACTATAAAATTTCCTGCTAATTGAATCTTGACATTAGCATTAAAGAATTGTATATCACCTGTCATCATTACTTTATTCTTCAAAAGGTCCATCTTAAATTTATCAAATATATCAAGTTCCTCTCTACTAGCAAGATATTGATTCAACTCTTCTTCTGAGACCTTCAACTTAAGGTAAGTGTTTTCCCCTTCTATTACCTGCCATTGACCATCTATCTTCTTAACCTTTAAATCTTTAAAATTTCCTTCAAATTTATTAATTGGCAATGAATCTATAACTAAATTATCTGCGCTAAACTCCAATTTATCCACTTTACCTAACAAGAGTTCTACCGCAGGAAAAGAATCAATGTCTACCTCTAGCCTATCACTCTTATCTACTTCTTCTTTTAAAGTATCAGTCAGCCTTTGGGAGATTGATTGTGGTAAATAAAACTGCATAAAAGCCAAAATTAATAATAAAAATATAATCACAAGCACCTTAAAATTTCGCATATATTCACCCCAATTCATATATAATATAAAGACTATTCAACTATTATAAAGATCTATTATATTCTAAGAGATTTAATTTAATTAGGTTGTTGAACAATTACTTTACTCTTTAAATTAAAATTTTATATTTTATCTCTTAGATTTTTGGAAAAGTAAGCAGTACTTCATTTTAACTATGCAATTATCAATTTAACCAATAAAATCACAATAATAATAAATAGTATTAGCGTTGTTCCTGCTTGAAGTTATTAGTATCTTTAAAATAAGAATGTTAAAACAGCTCCTGTCCCCAATCCCACTATTATTCCCAAAGTAGCATCTAAACCATAATCAAAGTCATAAGAGCTAGGTATCAATTCAAATAAGGTTAGATATAACATTCCTCCTCCCGCAAATCCCAAAGAAACCGATAAGAACTCTGGAGATATATAGCCTATTAAAGATCCACAGAAAGCTCCAATACCCATGGGTATCCCAGGTAAGAGTGTAGCTATAAAGATTCTAATAGGGCTCCAACCTCCTACATTCATTGGGGTTGCCATTGATAAACCTTCAGGAAAGTTATGAAATGCCATCACTATCGCCAAGCCAAAACCCAACTCAGCTGTAGCAATATATCCTGCCCCAATTGCTAAACCCTCTGGAAAATTATGAATAGAGATTCCTAATCCTAGTAACACCCCTGTATGAATATACTCTTCTCCTTTTATATACTTTCTAAAAAATTTACTCGTTATACTTAACAAAATAAATCCTAATAATAGTCCACTAACTGCATATGCTAAACTACTATGATGAATAGACTCAGGAACTAAATCAACCATTACAATAGCTAACATAATTCCTCCTGCAATTCCTAATAAGAAACTAACCGATTTATTAGTGGGCTTTCGCCAAAAGAAAGTAACAATTCCTCCTAAACCCGTTCCCAACACCCCTGCTAACAGACCAATAGTTGTTGTTACAATAATCGAATTCACATTATCACCTCACATTAAGTAATCAATAGTTGTACTAGTAAAGAAAAATGAATAAATACTTTATATACTTTTATGTGAGATGATTGGCAGTTATACTAAGCTAACTAGTAGATTAAATTTGATTCAAAAAGGGGCTGTCTCAAAATGAGACGCCCCTTTTGTATTTAAATATGAAAAAAACAGGTTCCTAAAAACCTGTTTTTAGTGTAAAATTAGTTTATGAC
>NZ_JBSQYM010000009.1:0-32698 GCF_055140805.1 Orenia sp. | reverse complement strand
AGATGTGTATAAGAGACAGGAAGATGGGTGTTTTTTATTTGGAGCATACTTTTAGAATTAAAGAATGTGGATTTATTGGAATTTTAACTGTACACTGTACATTGTAAACTCAAAAGGTATTTTAATATATCTATCTTGAAATTTTTAAATTCGATTAATATTGCCTTAAATATATTTATCTAAAACTTATGCTCAAACTTAGTTTTAACTCACTTTTTAAAAACTCTATAATTAAATTAACTATTTTGGGGTAAATTAATGAATGATAGTAAAGAGACAATACAAAGCACTAACAGTACTAGCTGAAATGATTACAGTTTACTCTTTAGACACTATCATTAATTGAGGTGGGATAATAAATTATGCCAGATTTAGACTACTATAAGAAAAAGTTATTATGGGAAAAGCAGAGTATCTTAAATCAGATTGAAGGATTTAATGATAAAGGATATGAAGGTTTAACTAATAGTTTAAGAGATTCAACAGGTGAATTATCTTTTTATGATAATCATCCTGGTGATGGTGGGAGTGATACTTTTGAACGTGAGAAAGATATAGGGTTAAGGGATAATGCTAAGTTAATATTGCAGATGATTAATGATGCTTTAGAGAAGATTGAAACAGGAGAATATGGTCATTGTGACTCCTGTGGTAAAGCCATTAATCCAGAGCGTTTAGAGGCTATGCCATATAGTACTTTCTGTTTTGACTGTAAGTCTAAAAGTGAATTAAGAATTGGTACAAATGGACACAACTCTCGTCCAATTGAAGAGAATGCTATAGATTCTCTCCATAATGGAAACCCCTTCGCTATGAATGACGATATTGGAGCTACTGGTGGAGAACCAAAAGATTATAATGGCTATGATGGTGAAGATACTTGGCAGGATGTAGCAAGATATGGTACCTCTAATACCCCTTCTGATATTCCAGGTGCAGTTAATTATGAGGATACCTATATCGATGCTGATGAAGGTCAAGGGATGGTCGATTGGGGAGATGGGATTATGGATACCAGCCTAGGTGATGGAGAGGTAGCTGAGGAGGATGATTATCTAACTGGTCAAAGGCAGAAGAGAAGGAGAAAAGAATGGGAGTAAGCATTGACTTACTCTCTTGTTTTTTATTGTAAATATGTTAAAATATAAGCATGTTATAATGATAAATTTACTAGCCACAGGTTTCAACCTGTGGTGATGATGACATGTTACACTACGGGTTAAAACCCGTAGCTAAAACTTAAACTGTCGCATTATCCCCATTAAGTTTTATTTTAAATTTAGATACATTACATATGTTTGTTATAATTATTCAGTAGGAAGTAATTGTTAAAATAATTAGAGGTTGAAGATAAGACTTGAATTTATTTTAATAAGTCTATAAGTATTAAAAGAGGTGATAAATTGAAGTTATTTAGGCAGTTATGTATTATATTAGTTATTTGTTTGGCAGGAGAAGCTATCAATAAATTTTTCAACCTACCAATACCAGGTAGTGTAATTGGTATGCTTGTTCTTTTAGCGCTACTTGCCAAAGGTATTATTAAATTAGAGATGATAGATGGAATAGCTAAGTTCTTATTAGATCACTTAGCACTCTTTTTTGTACCTCCAGGAATTAGTTTGATTAATAATCTGGACTTACTGAGAGAAGAATGGTTTCCTATCCTTGCTATTATCTTGATTTCAACGATAATTGTTATTATTGTTACAGGTTTAACTATTCAATTTTTAAAGAGGAGACGATCATTATGATAGATTTTTTGAATACACCTTATTTTGGGCTGATTATTTCCATTCTATCCTTTGAGGTTGGACTCTATCTATATAGAAGGACTAAAATTTCTCTTTTTAATCCTCTATTGATTAGTATAGCATTGATTATCTGGTTATTGTCCACCTTTCATATTGATATTAAATACTATAATCAAGGAGGAGATTTATTATCCTTCTTTTTAGGACCTGCGACTGTAATTTTGGCAGTTCCTCTGTATAAGCAGTTTGAACTTTTGAAATCAAATCTGCTACCTATATTAGGAGGAATTATTGTAGGGTGTTTAAGTGGAATTATCAGTGTATTCTTCTTAAGTAAGCTCTTTGGATTAAATAGCCAAATTGGAACATCATTAATTCCAAAATCTGTAACCACTCCAATTGGGATTGAAATCTCTAAGCAGATTGGAGGGATACCTTCAATTACTGTAGCGGTAATAATAGCCACAGGAATCTTTGGTGCAGTTATAGGACCTTTTATCTGTCATTTATTTAGAGTAAGAGATGAAGTTGCTGTAGGAATTGCCATAGGGACTGCAGCTCATGCAATAGGAACTACTAGAGCTATGGAATTAGGTGAGACAGAAGGTGCTATGAGTAGCTTGGCTATTGGAGTAGCTGGATTAACTACTGTGATTATTGCTCCACTATTATTTGCACTGTTGAATTAAGAGTTGATAACTGCTAGTTTAAATAATATAGGTGTTCAATTTTAGAGTGAGACTTAATGGGTATATTGGGACACTTTTTTACTTCAGTGTATAGTTGATAATTGACAGTTGATAGTTAAGTTCAAAACCATTTAAATATAGGTTTTTAGTCCTTTAACTATCCACTACACACTATCAACTATCAACTCAAAAGTGTCGTAATATCTCTATATAACGAAATTTTTGTATTTTATCATAGAAGCTGAATAAGTATAATATTAAACTTTGATTGAAGAGATAATAAAGTAGAGCTAGATTTGGTTTATTGTTTTTTTTTGTTATCTATGCTAAAATGTAAGTTGCTTCTACAATAAAGTAGATTATTTTAATGAATGGAGTTGAAGCTATGCTGATTTTTGTTGCTTTTTTGGTTATTATATTATTAGATCAATTTACAAAACATCTAGTCCTAACTAACTTTAATCTAGGAGAATCTATCCCAATTATTCAAAATGTCTTTCATTTGACTTATGTCCAGAACAGAGGAGCTGCCTTTGGCATTTTACAGAATCAATTACCTTTCTTTATAATCATTACTTTAGCGGTATTGGCATTGTTGTTTTATTTTTATCGCCAATTACCATTAGGGAGTACTTGGAATAAAGTAGCTTTGGGAATGGCTTTAGGTGGTACTGTTGGTAATTTTATCGACAGAGTTAGATTAGGTTTTGTAGTTGATTTCTTTGATTTTAGAGTTTGGCCTGTCTTTAATATTGCTGATTCAGCAATTGTAGTTGCAGTGATAATTTTTAGTTATTGGATTTTAATTGTTGATCAAGGGAATAATAGTAATTAGTAACGAGTTAAGAGTAAGTGATAAGTAATTAGTAAAAATCCTTAATTAAGGAATATATCTGATCTGATGATTAGAGGTTGTTAAATCTTTTAAATTGTCTTGAATTTACTCACACTTTCACTAATTGTATTACATTAAATTTGTTAGACGGAGTGATAACTGATGAAAGATAAACGAGAATTTATAATTGAAACTGATTATACTAATAAAAGAGTGGATAAATTTTTATCTAAAAAGAATGATGATTTATCAAGGAGCTATTTGCAGGAATTAATCGATGATGATAAGGTTTTAGTCAATGGTAGTCCTGTTAAGAAGAGTTATAAACTATCAGCTGGTGATAAGCTAGAGCTACTTGTTCCAGAACCTGAAGAGCTGGAGGTAGAGGCTGAGAATATACCTTTAAATATTATCTATGAAGATGATGATATAGTTGTTATCAATAAACAGCCTGATTTAGTAGTTCATCCTGCACCTGGTAATGAGGATGGGACTTTGGTTAATGCTCTATTATACCATTGTGATAATTTATCGGGGATTAATGGGGTAATTAGACCAGGGATTGTACATAGACTCGATAAGGATACCTCAGGTGCAATGGTAGTTGCAAAAAATGATGAGGCTCATCTTAATTTGACAGAGCAATTTAAAGAGAGGGATACTAAGAAGGTATATTTGACCTTAGTTGAAGGAAAGGTCAAGTATAAAAAAGGTAAGATAGATGCTGCTATTGGGCGTGACTCTAAAGATAGAAAGAAGATGGCTGTTACTAGCAAGAATAGTAAGAAAGCAGTCTCTACTTTTAAAGTTCTTAAACGTTATGATAAACACTCGCTAGTGGAGGTTAATTTAGAGACTGGTAGAACCCATCAGATTCGTCTACATATGGACTATATGGGCCATCCAGTGGTTGGTGATGGGTTATATGGATATAGTCAAAAGACTTTGGATGTTAAACGCCAGATGCTACACTCCCATCTTTTAGGATTTTATCATCCTAAAACAGGAGAATGGGTCGAATTTGAAGCACCTTTGTTAGATGATATGAGAGAAATTTTAGATAGTCTTGAATAAATTTTAAGAAGATTGGAAAGTCTTGTTGACATAAGTGAATTTATTTGATATACTTTCTTAGAAAAGAAGAAATAACGATTTTTTAAAACCTTTTTAAATTAGTCCAGTGAGACTAGTAAGGGGCGCAGAGATTCAATTATAAGTTTTTTATTATTTATTTATAATTGGGTTTTATTCAGATTATTCAGCCTTCTTACTAGTGTAAGAAGGCTTTTTTTATAGGCTCATAGATTATTCTGTTTAGGAGGAATAAAGATGGAGTTAAAAGTAAAAAAGGAATTAATAGATAGTGATGGGATTAGACGTGCTTTGACCCGTATCTCTCATGAGATAATTGAGAAGAATGAAGGGTTAGAAGATGTTATAATCATTGGAATTAGAACTCGTGGAGTTCCTCTAGCAAAAAGGATTACTAGTAAGTTAGAAGAGATAGAAGGAAAGCAGGTTCCTAGAGGAATTTTAGATATTACTCTATATCGTGATGATTTGACTACTATTGCCAATCAACCTATCGTTCATCAGACCGAGATACCTGTAGATATTACTGACAAGAAGGTTATTTTGGTAGATGACGTGCTCTATACTGGTAGAACGGTTCGATCTGCCTTAGATGCCCTAATGGATTTAGGTAGGCCTAAAAGCATACAATTGGCTATTTTAGTAGACAGAGGCCATCGTGAACTGCCAATTAGAGCTGACTTTGTTGGAAAGAATTTACCTACATCTAAATCTGAAGTAATTAGTGTTAATCTAAAAGAGGTAGATGGCAAAGATGGAGTAGTTTTAAAAGAATATAATAAACAATAGTCCTTTTTAAAATAGTCCTGTGAGGCTATAAGGGGAATCATTGAGCGTTTTAATCTGAATATAGTTATATTCAGACTCTCCTTAATCCCCAGTCTCACAGGCTTGGGGATTTTTTATTAGACAGCATACTAGGAGGAGATAAATATGGTTAAAGAGAGATTAGCAAAAGATAATATAGCTTTATCTAAAGGTTTAATATTGGCAGTACAACATCTATTTGCAATGTTTGGGTCTACAGTATTGGTTCCAACCTTGACTGGTTTAAATCCGGCTGTAGCTCTATTTACATCTGGAGTAGGAACTTTGATTTTTCATGTAATAACTAAAGGTCAAGTACCAGCTTACTTAGGTTCTTCATTTGCTTTTATCGGTCCAATTATTGCAGCTAAAGAAGGTTATGGTTTACCAGCAGCTTTACTTGGTTGTTTTGTAGCAGGTATAATTTATATTGTGATGTCAGCGGTGATTCGTAAGATTGGAACAGGCTTTATCGATAATTACCTACCACCAGTAGTAGTAGGTCCTGTAATTATGACCATTGGATTGGGCTTAGCTCCAGTGGCTAAGGATATGGCAGTGACCCACCTGCCAACAGCAATCTTTACTTTAGCAGTCACTATTGGAGTAAGTGTCTTGGGAAGAGGAATATTTAAAGTAATTCCAATTTTGATTGGAATTATCAGTGGATATATCTTTGCATTCTTTAATGGTCTAGTAGATCTGTCGGCGATACATTCAGCTAATTGGTTTGCTCTACCAGAGTTTAATTCAATCTTTGCTTTAGATTCCTGGGGGGCAGGTATCTCAGCGATTGCCTTAATTGCTCCAGTAGCAATTGTAACTATGGTAGAACATTTAGGTGATGTCTTAGCATTATCAAAGACTGTGGATAAGAACTTTATTGAAGAACCAGGCTTGCATAGAACTTTATTGGGTGATGGGGTTGCTACAGCCTTTGCATCCTTAGCAGGAGGTCCACCTAACACAACTTATGGAGAGAATATAGGTGTTTTGGCTTTAACAGGTGTCTATAATCCAGTGATTGTAGAGATGGCTGCAGTTATAGTCTTTGCCATGAGCTTTATTCAAAAGATTGGTGCCTTGATTCAGACTATTCCCCAATCGGTAATGGGTGGGATTGTAATTCTACTCTTTGGAATGATAGCATCAATTGGACTTAGAACCTTAGTTGATAATAAAGTTGATTTGAGTATAAATAGGAATTTAGTAATTGTATCAACAATCTTGGTCATTGGAATCAGTGGAATACCGTTAATAATAGATTTTATTGCTATAGCTAAATTTCTACATCTAGATAATGTAGCGATAATTAAAACTATAGTTAATCAAATTAAAACTTTAGAGTTTCAGGGTATGGGCTTAGCAGCGATGGTTGGTATAGTGCTTAATATTTTGTTACCTAGAGTTAAAAAATAGAATCAGCTTAATAGAAAAAATATCCAATTAAAATTGGATATTTTTTCTATTTTTTTGAAAAGAGAAGGAGGAGTTCAGTTCTTTTTGCCTAATATTGTAAAAAGTAATATATTAAAATATAAAGGTGGTTGAATTATAAATCATGAAAGAACAGGCAAAAGGACAGAACTTTAGTGATTTGAGAGCAATATTGATTTTAATTTTGGCTATTTGTTTATTATGTTTATTATGGTCTGGGTACTTTTTTAAATTCTTTAAGCTAGCAAAAGAGAGAGCAAAATTTATCTATCTTTTATACTATTTATCGAATGGAATAGTATGTCTTTATCTTATTAAGATCATATTTAGGCATAATTTCTTGTTAAAAAATTTAAGTAAAGAAGAGTCTTCGATTGATCAAGTAGAAATAGATTCATATAAAGAGCAGATTAAAAGATTAAAGATGGAAAGGCATGACTTTAAGAATCAATTACAGACTATTTATACTATGTTAGAGCTGAATAAGATTGATGAGGTGAAGATCTATTTGAAAGATTTATGCTCTGATTTAGAGGAGATTAAGGAAAGTTTGATAGATGATTCCTTATTGCCTATAATATTATTACCTAAAAAGAAAGAAGCAAAAGAAGCTGGAATAGATTTAGAGATTAACTTAACTGCGGATTTACAACAAGTGACTGTACCCCAGAAGAAACTTTTTAGAATATTATTCAATTTAATAGATAATGCCTTAGATGTACTTACTAAGTCCTCTCAAGATCAGAAACTTATTGAGGTTAAATTTTTAGATAATCAGAATAACATAAATTTAATTGTAGAAAATAATGGACCTACTATTCCAGAAAGCTTGTTAGCTAACATCTTTGAAGCAGGTTACTCTACTAAAGGTGAAGGGAGAGGCTTTGGTCTATACATAGTTAAAAGTTTATTAGAAGAGTATGGTGGTAAGATTGATGTTACAAATAGAAAGGGTATTATAACTCAATTTGTATGTACCTTACCTAAGGAGCAGAGGGGTTAATTTGCTTTTAGCAATAAATTTTTGCTTTTATCTGAATGTTTTAAGGTTTAATTATAAATTGTTAAAAATTTTTCATTCTATGCAGGTAAATGTTCGAACTATGTCGAATATTGTATAATAAGTTAGCATTACTAAGAAATTAAGATGGTGATTTTATGAAGTTTAATTTAAAAAAATATAAGTTTCTAAGAGGGTATATTGATATTCTTCTTTTATCGTTACTACCATTTTTAGTACTAAAAGGATTGTTTGTTTACAAAGAAGTTATTAGTATCTCTCAAGATATTCTTCTAAATATATTGGATTATAATTCTATAGAGGCGATACTAGAGCTATTTATTTCATTAATTTGTATTAATATTTTTTTATTGGTAGTCTATTCTTATCGTCATAATAATAATCTAAAAAGCTTATTTATCTCTATAACATTCCTATTTGCAGGAATAATGAATTTAATGCATTCTATTTTGGTCTTTAATAACTCCTATTTAGAATATAATAGTAGTTCAGAAGTCTTTGCGCTTAGCACAAGGCTGATAGTGGTCTTTGCTATCTTATTAAATTGGCTGATTAAAGATAAGAAAGAGAGCAATTCTTATTATCTTTATTCAACTATTATATTCAGCCTGCTATCGTCCTTGATTATCTCTTATCTTACCTTTAAGTTATGGTTGACCTTTGCAAATGTTATTCCCTTAGTTAAGTTGTTATTAATTTTAATGATATCTACAAATATATATATATATGCTAAAAAGCATATATATCAAGAGCTTAGTTCTTATATGTTTAAGGGATTTATATTTTTGTTATTTTGTGAGGTTTTAGCCTTCTTCAAAGTTGAAGTGTTTGGCTTGTCCTATTGGCTCTTACATATCTATAAATTCATTGCTTTTGCTTACTTTTTTAAGAATATCTTTATTAAAGAGATTAATGATGGGATATTGGCTAAGCAGGAGCTAGAATTACAGCATACTAAATTGAAGTTGAAAGAAGATAAGATTAGAGAGCTTAGAATACAACGCCATGACTTTAAGAATGAATTACAGACTATCTATACTATGCTACAGCTAGATAAGGTTAAAGAAGCTAAGGAGTATATCAAAGATACCCATTTGGATTTAGATAAGGTTGATTTAGATTTAAAGGAAGAGAATATTATTCATAGTGTTTTTATGCCTAAGGAAAAAGAGGCTAAGAATAAAGGTGTTGATTTTAAATTATTACTTGCTAGTGACTTATCAGGTATTGTTATGCCTTTAAATAAAGTTTTGAAAATATTATTTAATTTGATAGACAATGCTTTTGATGTTTTAGTTAAATTGCCTAAGAGCGAACGTAAATTAAGGGTTGCTTTAGTCGATAAGGGTAGTAGTATCGATATTATTATCCATAATAGTGGTCCTGCTATCTCTGAAAGAATTTTAAATAATATTTTTGAACCAGGTTACTCTACTAAAGGAGAAGATAGAGGTTTTGGTCTATACATAGTTAAAAGCTTATTAGAAGAGTATGGTGGTAGGATTAATGTCGAAAGCAAAGAAGGAATGGGAACAAAATTTATCTGCCGTTTGCCTAAAATATAAAAAAATTAGAAAAAAGTTGACAAGGAAATCCATGATGTGATAAGATTCTATTAATGACAAAATAATAGTTTCTTTTAAATTAGTCCTGTGAGACTAGTAAAGGAAGTAGTTTTAACTGTTGATTTAATGTTACAGAGGTATTATCATATCTTATCTTACATACATTGAATTAAGAGTTAAGATTATTAAAAGGTCTTCTTACTAGTTTGAACTGGTGGGAAGATTTTTTTATGCCATCAGTAATTAATATCTTTATATATTTAAAAATTGAATATTTACCTTTAAGTTAATCCAGAGAGATTAGTAAGGGAAGAAATTAGTTTCGGTTTCAGGTTAAGTTTGAGTAAAAGATTAAGAACAGAAATAAACTTGATTTTACTTAGACTTAACCGTAGACTCAAACTCAAATAGCTATAATTATCCCTTGCCAATTTTCTGGTAAGGGATTTTTTATTTCAGTGGAGGTGTAAATATGGGATTAAAGAGTAAAGACTTATTAGGGCTAGAGAATATAACTAAATCAGAGATAGAATTAATTTTAGAGACAGCAAAGACGATGAAGGATATTTTAAAGAGACCAATTAAGAAGGTACCTACCTTAAGAGGAAAGTTGGTTGTAAATCTCTTTTATGAACCAAGTACGAGGACAAGCTCATCTTTTGGACTAGCAGCTAAGAGTTTGAGTGCTGATACTATGAATCTATCAGTTAAAAGTAGTAGTGTAACTAAAGGGGAGAGTTTAGTCGATACAGCTAAGACCTTAAAGGCTTTAGGAGCAGATGCAGTAGTAATTCGTCATGGGATACCTGGAGCAGCAAAATTGTTAGCCAAAACTACTGATATGCCAGTTTTGAATGCTGGAGATGGAGCTCATGAACATCCTACTCAGGCCTTATTAGATATGTATACTATCAAAGAGAAAAGGGGTAAGATAGAAGGGCAGAAGGTTGCTATTGTAGGTGACATCAAACATAGTCGAGTAGCCCGTTCAAATATCTGGGGCTTGACCAAATTAGGTGCTGAGGTAAGGTTGATTGGACCAAGTACCTTGATTCCAGTGGGAATAGAGCAGATGGGCGTTAAAGTTTATAATGATTTAGAAGCGGGGATTGAAGATGTAGATGTAATCAATCTATTAAGAATACAAAGAGAACGCCAAGATAAAGGGTATTTCCCTACTATTAGAGAATATACCAAGCGTTATGGATTGAGAAGAGAACATCTTAAACTGGCCAAAGATGATGTAACAGTAATGCATCCAGGACCGATTAACCGTGGAATTGAGATTTCTTCAGATTTAGCTTATGGTAAGAAAGCAGTGATTGAAGAGCAGGTGACCAATGGAGTTGCTATCAGAATGTCTTTACTATATCTCTTATTAGGAGGAAGTAGAAATGAGTAAACTATTATTAAAGGGTGGCAAGATAATAGATCCAATACAAGGAAGTAAAACAGCAGACATCTTAATTGTTGATGGTAAGATAGACAAGCTAGGAGATAATTTAGCGGCAGAGGATGCTCAGGTAATTGATTTAGAGGGCAAGGTAGTATCACCAGGGCTAATCGATATTCATGTCCATTTAAGAGAGCCAGGTTTTGAACATAAAGAGACCATTGAGACAGGAACAAAATCTGCAGCTAAGGGTGGATTTACTTCAGTAGCTTGTATGCCAAATACAGACCCAGTAATTGATAATCAGACCTTAGTAGAAGGTTTATTAGCAATAGCAAAACGAGATGGAGTAGTAAATGTCTATCCAATTGGGGCAATCACTAAAGGAAGTCAAGGTAAAGAATTAGCTGAGATTGCTAATATGAAAGAGGCAGGAGTAGTAGCAATCTCTGATGATGGACATCCAGTGATGAATGCTGAAATGATGAGATTAGCTTTAGATTATAGTAAGGACTTTGATTTGACGATAATCTCCCATTGTGAGGATAAGAATCTAGCAGGAGATGGGGTAGTGAATCAAGGATACTATTCAACGATAACTGGCTTAAATCCGATATCAAGCTCTTCAGAGAGTGTGATGGTGGGACGGGAGATACTCTTAGCAGAAGAAGCAGGAGCCAAGGTTCATATCGCCCATATCAGTACTAAAGAGAGTGTAGATTTAGTCAGACAAGCTAAGAAGCGAGGAGTAAGGGTAACTTGTGAAGTAACACCACACCACTTTACCTTAACTGATGAAGTGATTACTAGCTTTGATACCAATACTAAGATGAACCCACCATTAAGAAGTGCTGAGGATGTAGAAGCTATTAAAGAGGGATTAAAGGATGGAACTATCGATGTAATCGCAACAGACCATGCTCCCCATGCTGAGGAAGAGAAGGATGTAGAGTATAATTATGCTCCTTTTGGAATCGTGGGCTTGGAAACCGCTGTGGGCTTAGTAATAACTGAGCTTGTAGAGCCAGGAATCTTGACTTTAGAGGAGGCAATTGCTAAATTGACTATTAATCCTGCTCAGGTAATTGGAGTCGATAAGGGAACTTTAGAGGTTGGCAAAGATGCTGACATTACTATTATAGATATAGATGAAAAATGGGAAGTAAAGACTGAAGAGTTAGTCTCTAAGAGTAAAAATACTCCTTTTGGAGGATATGAGCTACAGGGAAGAGCAGTGATGACTATTGTAGCTGGAGAAATCGTTTATAGTGATTAGTGTGAGTTATGAGTGTGAACTTGATATTGATTTTACTCACACTCACACCGACACGCACACTCACACTCACACTACAAAATAGGGGGATTGTTATGAATTTTGCTGATAGATTGATGGATAAAATAGATGAGAAGAGAAGTCATGTCTGTGTAGGATTAGATCCTAGATTAAATCAAATTCCTACAGAGATTACAGATCAGGCAGTAAAGGAGTATGGAGCTACCTTAGAAGCAGTTTACCACTCGATCTTGGAGTTTAACAAAGGGATTATCGATGCAATTGCTGATTATGCTCCAGCTGTTAAGCCCCAGATGGCTTTTTATGAACAGTATGGTCATTGGGGTGTTAAAGCTTTTGAAGATACAGTAGCCTATGCTAAAGAGTCTGGTCTGCTAGTTATCAATGATGCTAAAAGAAATGATATCGGTTCAACAGCACAGGCCTATGCCGATGGGCATTTAGGAAGTCCTAAGTTTTGGGGTGAGCAGAAACTAGAGAGCAATTCTGATTCCTTGACAGTAACACCTTATTTGGGTTCTGATGGAATTAATCCTTTTGTAGAGACTTGTCGTAATTATGATAAAGGGATTTTTGTATTAGTTAAGACTTCAAATCCTTCCTCACATGAGCTACAGGATTTAGAGAGTGGAGGAGTTAAGATTTATGAACAGATGGCTCAGTTGGTCAGTCAGTGGGGAGCAGAGGTAGTTGGAACAAGAGGCTATAGCGCTGTTGGTGCTGTAGTAGGTGCTACCTATCCAGAGGAGGCAGCAAAATTAAGAGAGATAATGAAGCAGAGTTACTTCTTAGTTCCTGGCTATGGTGCTCAAGGGGGAACTGCTGAAGATGTCTTGGCTTCTTTCAATGACGATGGTTATGGAGCGATAATCAATTCTTCACGGGGAATTATCTTTGCTTATCAAAAAGAGGAATATAGTGATGACTATCAAGAAGCTGCAAGAGAAGCAGTTATTGAGATGAAAGAAGCTATTAATCAGGCTTTAGCAGAAGCAGGGAAAATATCTTGGTAATAACGGTTTACAAGTATGAATAATTCATGTATAATAATACAAACATCTTAATAAATATACAGATAGGTTATAAAAGGAGGTCTGGGAATGAAAGCAAAATTAGTTTTAGAAGACGGAACGGTTTTTAATGGAATCAGTTTTGGAGCAGAGATAGAGGCTAGTGGTGAGATTGTATTTAATACAAGTATGACAGGCTATCAAGAGATTTTAACTGACCCATCTTATAAGGGTGAGATAGTAACGATGACCTATCCCCTAATCGGAAATTATGGGATTAATGATGAAGATATAGAGTCTTATATGGCACATGTTAATGGATTTATAGTTAAGGAGTTCTGTACAGAGCCAAGTAACTGGCGAAAGCAGAAGAAGATAGAAGAGTATTTAAAAGAGAATAATATTGTAGGAATCTCAGGAATTGATACTAGAGCTTTAACTAAATTATTAAGAATCGAAGGAACAATGAAGGGTGTTATTACTACTGAGGATCTTTCAGAGGAGGAATTAATCCAAAGAGCTAAAAAAGCACCGGGACTATCTGGTAGAGACTTAGTCAGTGAAGTAACTACTAAAGAAGTTTATACTAAAGGAGAAGGACAAGAGCATAAGGTAGTTTTAATAGATTGTGGGGGTAAGAAGAATATAGTTCGTTCTTTGGTAGGGCGTGACTGTGAAGTAACTGTAGTACCAGCTACTACTCCAGCCAAAGAGATCTTAAGCTACAATCCAGATGGGATTATGCTATCAAATGGACCTGGAGATCCTCAAGATGCATCTTATGTAGTTAAGACAGTTAAAGAGTTACTTGGCAAGAAACCTATCTTTGGAATCTGCTTAGGGCATCAAATCTTAGGTTTGGCCTGTGGAGCAGACACTTATAAATTGAAGTTTGGACATCGTGGAGCAAACCATCCAGTTAAGGATTTAGCAACAAATCGAGTTTATATCACCTCTCAAAACCATGGTTTTGCTATCAAGGAGGAATCTGTTCATGACCTTGATATAGAGGTTACTCATATCAATGTTAATGATGGAACTGTAGAAGGGATTAAGCATAAAGAATTACCAGCTTTCTCAGTACAGTATCATCCTGAAGCATCACCAGGACCAGAGGATTCACATTATCTATTCGATAGATTTATCAGTTTAATGAACAATTAATAATAAACAATGTACAATTTGAATTAATTTAATAATGAATTTTTGATTAATACTAACTTTACTTGTCAATAAATCATAGAAATTAAAAAAATAAATTTGATTTTAACTACTGACCCACACGAATTAAACACGAATAAAGAATTGAAATACAAATTTAAAAATTAAAATGGTTTTGAATTAATTGGTGAGATTTGTGAAGATTCGTGGCAGAAAAGGTTTTGAAGCATTTATAATTGTCAATTGTGAATTATACATTGTAAATTAACCAAGGAGGTTTTATTTATGCCAAAACGACAAGATTTACATAAAGTAATGGTTATCGGCTCAGGACCAATTATTATTGGGCAGGCAGCAGAGTTTGATTATTCGGGAAGTCAGGCTTGCCGTTCATTAAAGGAAGAGGGTTTAGAGGTAGTATTGGTTAATAGTAACCCTGCTACAATTATGACAGATCAGAATATGGCTGATAGAGTCTATATCGAGCCTTTAACGGTAGAGCATATTTCAGAAATTTTAAGAAAGGAACGTCCAGATGGACTCTTACCTACTCTAGGTGGGCAAATAGGACTTAACTTAGCTATCGATTTGGCTAAAACAGGTATCTTAGAGGAATTAGAAATAGAGCTATTAGGTACTCCTTTAAAGACAATTCAAAAAGCAGAGGATAGAGATATCTTTAAAGCTTTGATGGATGAGATTGGGGAGCCAGTCTTGAAGAGTCGTACAGCAGAGACGATGGTTGATGTTTTAGAGATAGCTGAAGAGATTGGTTATCCAGTAATCGTACGTCCAGCCTTTACTATGGGTGGTACTGGTGGAGGAGTAGCTGATAATCAAGAGAAGTTAAAGGAGATTGCTACTCGTGGCTTCAAGCATAGCCTGATTGGACAGGTGCTAATCGAAAGAAGTGTTAAGGGATGGAAAGAGATAGAGTATGAGGTAATGCGTGATAGTAATGATAACTGTATTACTGTCTGTAATATGGAGAACTTTGACCCAGTAGGAATCCATACAGGAGATAGTATCGTTGTAGCACCAAGTCAGACTATCTCTGATAAAGAGTATCAGATGTTACGTTCTTCATCACTTAAGATTATTAGAGCTTTAGGGATTGAAGGTGGATGTAATGTTCAGTTTGCTCTAAATCCTGATAGCTTTGAATATATCATTATCGAAGTTAACCCTCGTGTAAGCCGCTCTAGTGCCTTAGCATCTAAAGCTACCGGTTATCCAATAGCCAAGGTTTCAGCTAAAATTGCTTTAGGATATACCTTAGATGAGATCGATAATGCTATCACTCAAAAGACTAAAGCTTGCTTTGAGCCAGCCTTAGATTATGTAGTCTTAAAGATTCCAAGATGGCCTTTTGATAAGTTCCATTATGCTGATAGAGAGCTAGGAACACAGATGAAAGCAACTGGTGAGGTAATGGCTATCGAGCGTACCTTAGAAGGTGCTATGTTAAAGGCTGTTCGTTCTCTAGAGGTGGGAGCATCTGGATTGAAGCATGATGAGGTTGAAAGCTGGAGTGATGAGAAGTTAGCAGAGTACTTACAGATAGCTGATGATAGAAGAATCTTTGTAATTGCTGAGGTTCTAGGAAGAGATTGGAGTATAGATAAGATTCATGAGTTGACAGGGATTACTAAGTTCTTCTTAGTTAAGATGAAGCATGTCATCCTATTAGAGAAGAAATTAGAGAAAGAAGGTTTAACGCCAGAGCTAGTTAAAGAGGTTAAAGGCTTTGGCTTTGCCGATAAAGAGATTGGACTTTTAACTGGGACTGATGAGATGACAGTTAGAGAGTTTCGTAAGGAGCATGGAATTGATGTTGTTTACAAGATGGTTGATACTTGTGCAGCAGAGTTTGAGGCTGAAACTCCTTATTACTACTCTACTTATGAGAAGACCAATGAATCAGAGGTTACTGATAAGAGGGGTGTCTTGGTTATTGGGTCAGGACCAATTAGAATCGGCCAAGGGGTTGAGTTTGATTACTGTAGTGTTCATTCAGCTTGGGCTTTACATGAAGAAGGTTATGAATCAATTATCGTTAATAATAACCCAGAGACAGTGAGTACAGATTTTGATACTTCCGATAGATTATACTTTGAACCGATTACTAAAGAAGAGGTCATGAATATTATCGAACATGAGCAACCTGAAGGTGTTGTAGTACAGTTTGGTGGGCAGACAGCAATCAACTTGGCTAAGCCACTAGCTGATGAAGGGATCAATATCTTAGGTACATCTTTTGAATCAATTGATCTTGCTGAGGATAGAGATAAATTCATTCACTTACTTAGAGAGCTGGATATTCCTACACCAGAGGGTGATGTAGTCTTCTCTAAGAAAGAGGCTGAGAAGGTAGCCAATAAGATTGGTTATCCAGTCCTGGTAAGACCATCTTATGTACTAGGTGGTAGAGCTATGGAGGTTGTTTATAATAATGAAGAGTTAAATGACTATATGGAGAATGCTGTTAAGGTAACTCCTGAGCATCCAATCTTAATTGATAGATATATTGTTGGTAAGGAATTAGAGGTAGATGCTATCTCTGATGGAGAAGAGGTAATTATTCCAGGAATTATGGAGCATATCGAAAGAGCAGGGGTTCATTCTGGAGATAGTATTGCAGTTTATCCAACTCAGACTGTTAGTGAAGAGTTAAAGAATACAATTGCTGAGTATACTAAGAAGTTAGCAGTGGCATTAGATACTAAAGGATTGGTCAATGTTCAATATGTAGTTGACGGAGAGACACCTTATGTAATTGAGGTAAATCCAAGATCAAGTAGAACAATTCCTTATCTAAGTAAGGTAACAGGAATACCGATGGTTAACTTAGCGACTAAAGCGATGTTAGGTCAGAGCTTAAAAGATAGTGGATATCCTCTTGGTCTAGTACCAGAAAAAGAGCATGTTGCAGTTAAGGTACCAGTCTTCTCCTTCTCTAAATTAACAGAAGTGGATACCAACTTAGGACCAGAGATGAAGTCTACAGGAGAGGTATTAGGTTTAGATTACGATTATGAATCAGCTCTATACAAAGGTTTTGTAGGTGCTGGAATGAACATACCAAAGTCAGGAACTATTTTAGTGACAATTGCTGATATGGATAAAGAAGAGGCTATACCATACATTAAAGAGTTCTCTGAATTAGGCTTTAATATAGTAGCTACTTCAGGAACAGCTAAGGTATTAGCAGAGGCAGGATTAGAGGTTGAAGAGGTTAAGAAGTTATCAGAAGGCTCTCCAAATGCAATTGATTTGATTAAAGAGGATAAGATTGACTTAGTAATTAATACTTTAACTAAAGGTAAAGAGCCAGCTAGAGACGGATTTAAGATTAGAAGAAATGCTGTAGAGATGGGTGTGCCTTCTCTAACCTCATTAGATACAACTAAAGCTATCTTACAGGTATTAGAGAAGATTACTTCTGGCAAAGAGGTAAGTGTGCAAGCATTACAAGATTATGTATAAATAGTGAATAGTGTGAGTGTGTGTGTGAGTTTATAATTATGATTTTCTCACACTCACACTCACACTTATATAAAGGGGTGAAGATAATGTCAAAAAGAGTAATTGCAAAGGTTATTTCACAAGAAGAGATTAGCCCTAGACATTTTAAGATGGTTATTGATGCACCAGAGGTGGCTAAAGAGGCTAAAATAGGTCAATTTATCCATCTGAAATGGGTAGCTAAGTTAAATGAGCATGACCCTTTACTTAGAAGACCAATCAGCCTTAATGAGATAGATCAAGAGGCGGGAACTATAACTATTATCTATCGAGCAATCGGACGAGGCACACAGTTATTAGCTACACTTAAAGCAGGAGATCAAGTTGATTTGATGGGAGCAATCGGAATGGGCTTCTCTATTCCTGAAGATGCTAATAAGTTTGTAGTAGTTGGTGGAGGAATGGGAATTGCCCCATTGTATCCAGTGGTAAAGAAATTAGTAGGGTCAAATAAAGAGGTAGCAGTCTTAATCGGGGCTGAAAATAAAGGGCAATTATTAAATCTAGCAGATTATGAAGAGATGGATGTAGAGTTAAAGGCTGCAACTGTAGATGGTAGCTATGGATACCAAGGCTTCGTAACAAAATTTCTAGATGATACGTTGACAGATGCTGATTATATCTATACCTGTGGGCCAGAGGTTATGATGGAGGTTGTACAAGACTGGGCTATAGCCAATGATATCAAGGGAGAAGCTTCTTTAGAAGAGCGAATGGGCTGTGGAACAGGGGCATGTTTATCCTGTGTTTGTAAGGTTAAAGTCAAAAATGAGTCAGCTTGGGACTATAAGAAGACCTGTATTCAAGGACCAGTCTTCCCATTAAATGAGGTGATTTTTGATGACTAAAGCAAACTTGGCAGTAGATTTAAATGGATTGAAGTTACAGAACCCAGTCACTACAGCTTCAGGAACCTTTGGCTTTGGACCAGAGTATAAAAATTATGTTGACTTAAATAGACTTGGTGGGGTAATGGTTAAAGGGACTACTTTAAATCCTAAGCTAGGAAATCCTACCCCAAGAATTGCTGAGACTCCAGCAGGAATGTTGAATGCTATTGGTTTACAGAATCCTGGAGTAGACCATTTCTTAGCTAGGATTTTGCCACTGATTAAGGATTATAACTTTAAGACAATAGTCAATATCTCTGGTAATACTGTAGAAGATTATGCTAAATTGGCTAATAAACTAAATGTTGAAGGAGTAGATGCTTTAGAGATAAATATCTCGTGCCCTAATGTTAAAAAGGGAGGCTTGGCCTTTGGTACCCAACCAGAGATGGCAGCATCAGTAGTAGAGGCTGTCAGAGCTGAAACAGATATGACCTTAATTACTAAGCTATCCCCAAATGTAGCTGATATCACTTCTATTGCTAAAGCTGTGGAAGAGGCAGGAACCGATGTTATCTCTTTGATCAATACCTTATTAGGGATGAAGATAGATATTCACAATCAAGAGCCGATCTTAGCTAATAAGATGGGAGGATTATCAGGACCAGCTATTAAACCAGTAGCAGTCAGAATGGTCTATCAAGTAGCCCAAGCAGTAGATGTACCATTGATTGGAATGGGAGGAATCAGTAATGCTGAAGATGCTATCGAATTCTTCTTAGCAGGAGCAAGTGCTATTTCAGTAGGTACAGCCAACTTTGTCAATCCAGAAGTAACCATGGAGATATTAGCTGGAATAGAGAGTTATTTAGTAGAGAAGGGTTATGAGGATATTAATGAGATAGTAGGATTAGCGATAAAATAGTAAGTAATATGTGATTAGATATTATTTTTTAAAGAAACGTAAGCGAATTTTGATTAAAATAGAAGTTATATAATAAATCTAAAAAATTAGAATTCACTCAAATATCTAGTATATAGTACTAGCGTGTTTCGTTGGGAAAGTAAGCGGGATATTGAACAATAATTAATTTATGATATCACATTTAGATTGATATGATTAATCTAATCTTAGTTATATTTACTAGCGTTTTCCCGGTTTTAAAATGATTTTTTGCCTACTTTTTCATCTAAGGTGCTTTGAAGGAAGTGTTCTTCTTCCTGAATGATACCTGTGGTAAAAAAGGTAGGTCGCCTTTTAGGCGAAACCTAAAGCAGAATATTTGATATAATATGAAAAAGTAAGCTATTATCCAGATTATTAAAAATAAGAGGAGTGAATAGTTATGAAAAATGAAAGAGTAATCGAAATCTTTAAGACAACTGGTGTATTACAAGAGGGGCATTTTAAATTGAGTTCAGGTCTACATAGTAACCAATATTTACAATGTGCCCAAGTCTTACAATATCCTGTTTATGCTCAAGAGTTGGCAGAGGGATTGGCTGAGAAGTTTAAAGATGTAGAGATAGATGTAGTAGTAGGACCTGCTATGGGTGGAGTAACTTTAGCTTATGCTGTAGGATTGGCTTTAGAGAAGAAGACAATCTTTACAGAAAGAGTAGATGGTAAGATGACTTTAAGAAGAGGTTTTAGATTAAACGAAGGTGATAAGGTCTTAGTAGTAGATGATGTATTGACTACTGGTAAGTCTATCAATGAAGTAATTGAAGTTTTAAATGAGACTGGTGCTGAATTAGTAGCAGTAGGAACCTTAGTTGATAGAAGAAGTAAAGAGATTAACTTTGAAGTTCCAACTGAATCGATGTTAGCTGTAGATGTGAAGGCTTATGCTCCTAAGGAATGCCCAATGTGCCAAGAGGGATTAGAGATTACTAAGCCAGGTAGTAGATTCTTATAATAATATACTTGAAGTCTATAGTTGCTATTATAGCAACTATAGACTTTTACTATTTATTACCTGCAAGTATAAATTTGAATTAGAATGCAGGACTTTTATTAATATTAAAGAAATATTAAAAGAGAGCAGAGAATTCTCGTGATGTAAGAGTTAAGAAGGGAGCTGTTCTATGAATGTAGAACTGAATGTGCCATTATTTGATATGGTTATGTGCTTATCTGATGCTATGGACTTAGTCAGTCCTATTGTAACTGGTCATCATAAGCGGGTAGCTTATATAGCTTCAAGTATAGGAAGAGAACTAGGGCTATCTAAAGAGGAAGAGAAGGATTTAATAATTGCCGGTGCTTTACATGATGCTGGAGCCTTCTCTTTAAATGAAAGAATGGATTCTTCAAATTGGAATATTTCAGATGAGGTATATGAAGAGACCGAATTCTTTACAACGGGTCCTTTTTATGAATATATAGGTACTATTAGTCATGCTGAGCTTGGTTACCATCTTATCAAGAAATTCAAACCTTTTGCTAAAATAGCCAAAATAATACGTTATCATCATGTACCTTGGGATGATGGTGAAGGAAAGTATTTTAAAGGAGAGCAGGTACCTTTAGGTAGTCATATAATACATTTAGCTGATGCTATTGATATATTAATTAACAAAGAGAATAATGAAGAAGATATCCTTGGTCAAAGTAAGCTGATTTCTGAGAAGATTCTATTAGAGGTAGGTAATAACTTTCCGTTAGAGCTAGTAGAGGCTTTTTTATCTTTAGCTGAAAAAGAGGCCTTCTGGTTTGATATAGTCAGTTCAGCTATAGATAGAACTCTATCTAAAAGAGTAGAGGGTGTTAATCTTGAGCTAAATTATGAAGGTTTGCTTAGTCTGGCTAATCTTTTTAGTCAAATTATAGATTTTAGAAACCGTTTTACAGCTACCCATTCTAGTGGTGTAGCTGCTAGTGCAGAGGTTTTGGCTAATTTGGTTGGCTTATCAGAAGTTAAATGCCGACAGATTAAGATAGCAGGTTATCTTCATGACTTAGGAAAGTTGGCTGTTCCCCCTGAAATTTTAAATAGAGGTGGGAAATTGACGAGAAAAGAGTTTGATATTATAAAAAGGCATCCTTTTTATACATATAAGATTTTGGATAGGGTTAAGGGTTTTGAGGAAATCAAAATCTGGGCTTCTTATCATCATGAACGAGTTGATGGTCAGGGTTATCCTTTTCATACTAAGAATAAAAAGTTACCTATAGAAGCAAGGATAATGGCTGTAGCAGATGTCTTTACAGCACTTACTGAGGATAGACCCTATAGGAAAGGAATGAATCTTCCAAAAGCATTATCTATTTTGGAAGAGATGAGTAATAATGGTGCTTTGGATACAGAAATAGTTTCAATATTGAAGGAGAATTCAAAAGAAATAGACCGTTTCAGAGTTAAAGCACAGACAACTAAAGCAGCAGAGTATGAATCTTTCTGGCAGGAGATAGAATAACAAATAATTTTAAGATGTTTTATTTCTAATCTTGTATAAATTCTAGAATAAATAAGCAATATATAATTTGGAGTTAATGAGGTAACGTCATTATATAAAGCTTAATAATTAAAATCTTGAATTTATTTGTAGGTTATAATTGTCTGAATGCATATTATTGGCCTTAATTGTGTATAATAAAAGTAATTGGTGGTAGACTTTTATCCAGGAACAAGAAAGCTATAATTATTTTTCTATATTTTTAAATATCTTCATAGCTATAGGTATGTGAATTCAAAATGAAACTTAATGGATATATTGGTAATGTTTTAGGAATCAGGAGTCAGGAATCAGTTATCAGTAAAACAGACTGATTCCAGATTCCCGATTCCTGACACGAAAGTGTACCATTATCTCTATATAGCGTTATGGCTAAATTTTATTCTAGATTCACGAATCTATATTATTTAATTAGTTAGTATTATAAAGAAAATTTTTTCCTATATAAATTAGTATGCACAGCTACTAATTCATTAATACTAAATTCAGAATTCAGTGGTGAGTATGAAGTTTTTGAAGTAACTGTCAGCAAATTAATTGAAATAGGCACAAGCTTATAATGGAAAAGACACTTAGGCTTGCCTAAGTGTTATCAATAAATTTATTAGTTTAGTTAAGGAAATCCAATTATCCTAGAGCTATAGGTTCAAGACCTATAGTTTTTTACTTTAAAGCAAAGAGGTGGTTAGATGGAACAGTTTGTTTATACTAATGAGGGGAGAGTATTATTAAGAGAAGCCGGTCCAGGTGATAGCAAGAAAATTTATGAGATGTATCAAGCAACAAACCCAGAAGATTGGTGGGAAGAGGAGCAGTTGAGTGAATTTAGATTCAATCTAATTAAAGAGGCAAAAGGAAGAATATTTATTGCTTTATTAAAGGATGAAGTGATTGGTCATGCAGAAGTGGTATTGCCTGAATCTAAGGATGATCCAGTTTATCTAGTAAGACTTAATATTCATGATGATTTTGGTAGAAGAAAGTTTGGAATAGAGCTAGTGAGATACTCTGCTATTATTATGAAAAATTTGGGTTATAAGTCTTATGTGACTTGGCCTGATACCAACAAATCAAAAGGGTTATATAAGAAGGTAGGGCTAAAGGAGATTAAAGAGAATCCTCAAATGCTGCTGAGTATAAAAGCTAAGAAGAATACAGAGGTTAAGCTTGTTAAAGAGCTTAACTTTAATGAAGAGCCAAAAGATTTGCAGGTAGTAGTAGGATGCCCTTGGGCAAGAGATTATATTTGGCTAAAGGCCTTTAAGGCTGGAGCAGAAGAGTTTTTGGATTATAAAGGCCCTTTTGTTCATCAGGTAAGCTGTAAAGGGATAGAAGGGGTAACTTTATTAGATGGGAATTCTATATATCTTTATGTACCCAAAGCTGAGAAGGATAATATCGAATTGATTAAAGAACTATTAATCTATTCTTCTAATCTGGCTTTGGATAATGGTATTGAGAGTTTACATATTAATATTAAGGATAAATTGTGGTCACAATTAGATCTATCTGATATTTGGGAGATAGATAAAGAAGAAGAACGACTAGAAATGAAGATGGAGTTTTAGATTTTTATAATTGAAAGCAAAAACAGGAACAATACTAATTTGTGCCTGTTTTTGTTCTTTAACTAAAATTACAATTAACTTATTTTAATGGAGAGGATAATATGGCGATTACACTCAAAGATGTAGCTAAAAAGGCAGGTGTAACTGTTACAACTGTTTCAAGGGTTTTAAATAATAGAGGTTATATTAGTGATAAGACAAGAAAAAGAGTTTATCAGGTGATGGAAGAACTTAATTATCAGCCAAATGAGATTGCTAGATCATTATCTAAAAAGAAATCTAATATAATTGGAGTTATTATACCAACTGTTTCTCACCCTTTTTTTTCTGAATTAGCCTTTTATTTAGAGGCATATGCTTATCAGAAAGGATATAAGATAATGTTATGTAATTCTCAACATGATCCTAAAAAAGAAAAAGAATATACAGAAATGTTACGAGGGAATCAAGTGGATGGTATTATAATGGCTAGCCATACTATGGAAGTAAGTGAGTATGAGAATTTAGATCTCCCTATTGTTACCTTTGATAGGCAGATAGAAGGTATTCCATATATTTGCTCTGATAATTATAAGGGGGCTTCTTTAGCTACTAACTTATTAATAGCTAAAGGTTGTAAAAAGCTTGCTTACATAAGTGGTAGTTTAAGTTTGAATTTATTAGCAAATAAGCGAAATGAAGCATTTATTAATATAGCCCAAAGTAGAAATATTGACTATATAACTGCCCAAACAGATATAAATGTTTTTAATACCCAACAATATGAAGGTCTTATTAGAAATTTATTTAAAGACCATCCAGATATAGATGGTATATTTGCAAGTAGTGACTTGATTGCTGCTAATGCTATAAAAGTTAGTAAGCAACTCAATAAAAAAATACCTGAAGACATAAAAGTAATTGGTTATGATGATATTCAAATGTCTTCATTGCTTATACCAGAATTAACAACTATCAGACAACCTATAGAAGAGATGAGTAGTTTAGCTATAGATCTACTTAATAAACAGATAAATGATGATGATGTAGAGTTTGATAATATTTTACCAGTAGCTTTGATAGAGAGGCAAACAACTTAAAAGCTAGTAGTTATATAACTACTAGCTAATTTAAATATATAATATGTCAACCGTTTGACATATTATATATTTTGATTTATACTGATAATGTGACTAGTAGGTATAAAAAGAGGTTATTGCTTTGAAAATTTAATTTATTAAGGGGGATATATAATTATGTCAGTAAAGAATGAAATAATGTTAATCACTTATGCTGATAGTATAGGGGAAAATTTAAAAGATTTAAGTACTGTACTAAAAAAATATTTTAAAGATGCAATTGGTGGAGTTCATATACTACCATTCTTCCCATCATCTGCTGATAGAGGTTTTGCTCCAATCACATATCAAGAAGTAGATGAAAAGTTTGGAACTTGGGAGGATATTGAAGCCTTGAGTGAAGATTTTTATTTGATGTATGATTTTATGGTTAATCATATCTCTCGCCAATCAGAGTTTTATAAAGATTTTCAAGAAAATAAAGATGATTCTCCATACTCTGATTTTTTTATTAGGTATAAGGATTTTTGGAATAATGGAGAACCTACTGAAGAAGAGGTTGACCTTATCTATAAGAGAAAGCCGAGAGCACCTTATATAGATGTGAATTTTGCAGATGGAACAACTGAAAAGATATGGTGTACTTTTGCAGAAGAACAGGTTGATTTGAATATGGAATCAGAAGTTGCCAGAAAATTTATTAAAGATAGTTTAGTATATTTAGCAGAACATGGTGCTTCAATAATTAGACTTGATGCTTTTGCTTATGCTGTTAAGAAGGCTGGGACTAATTGTTTCTTTATTGAACCAGATATTTGGGAATTACTTGACGAGGCAAAAGCAATCTTAGAGCCTTACAATGTTGATATCCTTCCTGAAATCCATGAACATTACTCTATTCAGTTAAAAATAGCTGACCAAGACCACTGGGTATATGATTTCTCCTTACCGATGTTATTATTACATTCTTTATATAGTGGTTCAACTAAGAGATTGACTGCTTGGTTAAAGAAGTGTCCAAGTAAACAATTTACTACCCTTGATACACATGATGGTATTGGAGTTGTGGATGTTAAAGATCTATTGACTGATGAAGAGATTGAGATGACTAGAGAACAACTTTATTCTAGAGGATCGAATGTTAAAAAGGTTTATAGTAGTGCAGCTTATGATAATTTAGATATTTATCAGATTAATTGTACCTATTATTCGGCTTTAGGAAATAATGATGATGCTTATCTTTTAGCTAGAGCTATTCAATTCTTTGCTCCAGGGACTCCTCAGGTGTATTATGTTGGCTTACTTGCAGGTGAGAATGATATTGAATTGCTTGAAGAGACTAAGGTTGGTAGAAATATAAATCGTCATTATTACACTACAGAAGAGATTGACAAAGAGGTTGAAAGACCAGTTGTACAAAGATTAATTGAGTTAATGGAATTCCGTAACTCATATCCAGCCTTTGATGGTGATTATACTATCCATGATACTACTAGTGATGAGTTATTAGAGATTTCTTGGAAAAGAGATGAATATGAAGCTGTATTAAAAGCTAATCTTGCCACTTATGAATATGTGATTAGCTATGATGATTTAGAAACTAAAGAGTATAAACAATTGTAAAGATAGGATAATTTTTTAAGCATATGTCAATCGGTTGATATATGCTTTTTTTATATCATTATTATCTGATCTGTTATGAAAAATGATACAATATCTCCAATATCCATATAACATAATATTTAAATTTTATTCTAAGGTTAGATATTTATATAGGTGTCCAACTTTAGAATGAAACAATAGAAAGGTAATGTAACACTTTTGTGTCAGGAATCGGGAATCTGGAATCAGTCTGTTTCACTGATAACTGCTTCCTGACTCCTGATTCCTAAAAGGGTCACAATACCACTATTAAGTTTCACTTTAGACTTGGATATCTATATAGGTTCGTGAATCTAGAATAAAATTTAACCATGACGCTAGAGAGATAGTGCGACACTTTCGTGTCAGGAATAGGGAATCTGGAATCAGTCTATTTCACTGATAACTGGTTCCTGACTACTGATTCCTAAAAGTATCCTAATATAAATATTAAGTTCGATTTTTAATTCACATATCTATATTATATTTAATTTAAAAATTTATCCATGTAATTTAAAGGTAAGAAGACAATAATATAGAATTATAGATATTAAGTAGATAAATAGAAATATATATCAAAAAAAGGAGGAATAAGTAATATGTTGAAGCTTGATGGATATGAAGTTGATGAATTGCTTTATGAGGGAAAGGCTACTCTCATTTATCTAGGTCATGATAAAAGGACAAAAAAAGAATTAATTCTAAAGACAATTTCATCAAAAAGAGTAACATTAGAGGCTAGTGAGAAATTAAAGCATGAATATGAATTGTCTAAAACTCTTAATTCAGTTGAAGGTGTAGTTAAAGTATATGATTTAGAAAATTTTCAAGGAAGACCAGTACTAATCCGTGAAGGTGTTAGAGGAAGAACACTTAAAAATCTAATCAAAGATAAGCAGCTTCCATTAGCAGAATTTTTAGAAATTGCTATTCAAGTGGTAGATATACTAGAACAAATTCATCAGAGAAAGATCATTCATTTAAATATTAATTTGGATAATATTTTGATTAATAAGCATGGGCAGGTCAAATTTATTGATTTTGGCAGTTCAATGTTTATGGATGAAGATAAAGTAAAAAATAAGAATTACGAGCGATTGGAAGGTACTCTAGCCTATATAGCACCAGAGCAGACTGGAAGAATAGATAGAGCAATAGATTATAGAACAGACTACTATTCTTTGGGAGTATCTTTTTATCAGTTATTAACAGGGCAATTACCCTTTGATTATGTTGATGAGATGGAACTGATTTATGCCCATATAGCTAAATCAGCTCTGTCTCCGATTGAAATCAATGCTAAGATACCAGAAGTACTTTCAAATATCATAATGAAGTTAATTTCTAAAATGCCTAAAGGTAGATATCAAAATTTAGTTGCTTTAAAAAAGGATTTGATAAGATGCCAAGAAGATTTAGAAGATAAAGGAAAGATAGAATCTTTTGAAATTGCTAAAGCAGATAGTTTGAATAGATTTAAAATAGCAGATAAATTATATGGTAGAGAAGAAGAACTCAAAGAATTATTTGACTCTTATCAAAATGTTTATGATGGAAGAAAATCATTAGTATTGATCAAAGGGTCTCCAGGAATTGGCAAGTCTGTTTTAGTCAAGGAAATGAAGAATAAATTCATGAAAGAATCAACACATTTTATCTCAGGAAAATTTGAACAGTATCAAAGTACTGTCCCCTATAGTGCTATCATTAAGGCTTTAGAAGATTTTATAAAGCAATTACTTATAAAACCATCGGAGGAACTAGAAATTTGGCGTAAAAGAATATTAAAAGCGGTAGGTAATAATGGACAAATAATCATCGACGTCATTCCATCGTTAGAGTTAATTATAGGAGAGCAACCTTCTGTTCCAGAATTGGGAGTAGCTGAGACTAAGAATAGATTTAATCTTGTCTTTGAGAATTTTATGGAATCGATTTCAAATAAAGAGCATCCACTTGTAATCTTTATTGATGATTTACAGTGGGCGGATTCTTCTAGTTTAGAGTTTATACAGCTGTTAATGAGCAATAAATCAATTGATTATTTACTCCTTATTGGAGCTTATCGAGATAACAAGGATGAGTTAGTCAAACCGATTAGTGCAATGGTAACTGAATTGGCTGCTATAGAACTTCTTATTGATGAAATCAAGCTACAGCCCTTAGAAGCAGAAGTTATTAAATTAATGTTAGAAGAGAACTTATTATCTTCTAGAAATAATTCAAGCAATTTAGAGGAATTAAGCAGCTTTATCATTGATAAAACTGCTGGAAATCCATTTTTCATAAAACAGTTTTCTCAGGCTCTATATGACAAAGGGTATATCTATTATGATTTAGGTCAATGGCAGTGGAATATAGAAGAGATTAAGCAATTAGGGATAACAGATAATGTAGTAGACTTTTTATTGAATGAAATAAAGAGTTTAGATCCTGTTACAGTAGAACAGCTGCAATATGGTGCTTGTATAGGAAATCGATTTGATTTACAAACTTTAAGTTTAATTAATGATAAAACTACAGATGAGATTTTAAAAGATTTACAAACAGCTGTGGATAAAAGTTTGATTGTGATTGATAATCAAGATGCTTCATTAAAAGCAGAGGATATTAAGATTAAGTTTATTCATGATCGGATTCAACAGGCTGTTTATGCTACATTATCAGCTGATAAAAGAGATTGCATCCATTTAGAATTAGGACGCTTGTTGTTAAAAGATTCTTCTAAAGTAAAGGCGGCAGAAGAGTTATTTGAAATAATCAGGCAGTATAATGCAGGAAGAGTAAAGGTTGATAGTCAACAAGAGAGGATAAAGCTAGCAGAGTTAAATTTAGAAGCAGCTAGATTGGCTAAAAAGGCTGTTGCTTATGAAATGGCATTTCTTTATCTGGAAATAGCCTTAGAGCTATTGCCTGATAATAGCTGGCAAGAATATTATCAGCTAAGTTTAGAGTTATATTCAGAATTAGCAGAAGGAGCTTATTTAGTCGCTAAATATCAAAAGATGGAAGAGTTTATCAGAATGGTCTTAGAAAATGCTAAGACCATAGTGGATAAAATTAAAGCCTACTTAGTTAAAATAGAATCATCTCAAGCACAACTGAAGTTACATGATGCTTTAGATACTTGTCTTAGTGTGCTTAAATTGACAGGGGTAGAGATTCCATCTAACCCAACTCAAGCAGATGTAGAGCAGGCATTTGCCAATGTCAGAACAGCTATGGCAGATATGAAAGTAGAGGATTTAGAAGACCTTCCTGTAATGAAAGATCCTATTAAGCTTGGGGCAATGCAGGTTCTATTACGTAGTATATCAGTTACCTATCACACCGAACCATTATTGAGTCCGATTGTAGCTTGTAAGATGATGGAACTTTCTTTAGAGTATGGTCAACCTTCATTTGTAGCAGCAGTCTATTCATTTTATGGGATGATGCTCTGTGGATTACAAATTGATTTGAAGACTGGCTATAAACTAGGTAAATTAAGTAGTAAAATGCTAGAAAGTCATGATATGAAACAATATAAAGTAATGATTTTAGATATATATAACTATTTCATCAAAGCTTGGGGAGAACATTTAAGAACAACACTAGATCAATTTATGGAAGGGTATCAGGCTGGGATAGAAACTGGTGCTTTTGAATATGCTGGATACTGTTTAACAGCTCATGATAAGAATGCATTTTATGCTGGTTGCCAGTTGCAAATTACGGAAGAGAAGATAGCAACTAACTCAAGCAGACTGGAAAAGATCAAGCAAGGGATATCTATGAATTGGGAACAGATTTTTGGGCAGACTGTTTTAAATTTGCAGGGCAAAGCTGAAGACCCGACTAAACTAACAGGGCAGTTATGTGACGAGAATGAAGTTTTAGCTAAACTGACTAATATTGGTGATTTAACAGGAATGTTTCATTTATTTTTAAATAAAATAGTACTTAATTATTATTTTCAAGAGTACTCTGCTGCTGTTGAATTTGCCAAGAAGACAGAAGAATATGTAAAAACTATGGCAGGAGTAGTAGATATAGTAACTTTTTATTTCTTCGATTCTCTAGCTAGACTGAAAGTATATCCGACTCTAACTGCTGATGAACAAGATCACATATTAGCAAAAGTCAATGAAAATCAAGCAAAGATGAAAAACTGGTCTGAGCATGCTCCGATGAATTTTCTTCATAAGTTTTATTTAGTTGAGGCAGAACGTCTGCAGGTAATAGGTGATAGTTGTAAAGCATTAGAGTACTATAATAGAGCTATTGATTTAGCAAAAGAACATGAATATATCAATGATGAAGCTTTAGCTAATGAGTTAGCTGCAAAATTCTGGCTTGATAAGGGTAATTATATGTATGCTAAGTTACATTTTAAGGAAGCTTATTTGTGTTATAAGTTCTGGGGGGCAGAAGCTAAAGTAGGTGATGTAGAGAGTAGGTATTTAGAATTTTTCCATGAGAAAATTGAAGAGAGTCAAGCTGAAATGGAGACTACAGTGATTAATTCTGATGTACTGGATCTTAATACATTGATTAAGGCTAGTCAGGCTATTTCTGAAGAGATTATTTTAGATGAACTAATCAAGAAATTAATCAAGATTATTATTGAGAATTTAGGAGCACAGAAGGTAGTCTTTATTATGGAGGAGGAAGAGCAACTTATAGTAAAAGGGAAGAAAGAGGTTGACGAGGATGAGATAGCTATTCTTTCAAATACAAGTATTGATGATAGTGAAGATCTACCTATTAGTATTATAAATTATGTTAGTAGAACTAAGAAAAATCTAGTTTTAGAAGATGCTAGTTGTTTTTCACAGTTTAATTCTGATAAGTATGTTGCTAGCAGAAGGCCTAAATCAATCTTATGCCTTCCCTTAATGAATCAAGGAAGGCTGAAGGGAATAATTTATTTGGAGAATAATCTGTTAACAGGTGCATTTACTGAAGATAGGTTGAAAGTTTTAGAGATGCTTTCTTCTCAAATAGTAATTTCTTTAGAGAATGCAAGTTTATATCAAACCTTAAAATCTTCTAATCAAAAATTAGATATTAAAGTAAGAGAACGGACTAATCAGCTAGAGCAGGAAAAGGATAAGTTACAGAAATATCTTGATATTGCTGAAGTTGTATTCTTGATTTTAAACCCGGCGGGAGAAATTACAATGATCAATCAAAAAGGTTGTGAGATTTTGGGATATGATGAAGAGGAGATTTTGGGTAATAGTATAATGGATTATGTTAAAGAAGAATTAAAGGAAGGCTTGTTAAAAAAAAAATAAAAACTTATAAAGAAGTTACTGTGTTAACTAAAGATGCTAGAGAGAGAAAGTTTATTGGACGGAATAATATATTAAAAGATAGAAATGGGGAAATTGATGGGGTATTAATTTCAGCTTTAGACATTACCGAAAGAGAATTACTGAAAGAAGAATTGGAATATAGTAAATTAAAGCTAGAATTTTTCGCTAATTTATCCCATGAGTTTAAAACACCATTAAATCTTTCTTTCTCTGCACTACAAATGTTAACTTTATCTCAAGACAAAAATTATAATCCGGAAATCAAATATAAGTTAAGAAAATATACAAGTATTATTAAACAGAATAATTATAGGCTCTTAAAGTTAGTGGATAATATGCTAGATATCACTAAGATAAATTCTAATTCTTTTAGATTAAATATAGATAATCATGATATAGTAGAGTTTATTAAGAGGATGACCTACTCAGTAGCAGCTTATATAGAGAATAAAAATCGAGTATTAGAGTTTAAATCAAATGTAAAAAATAAAGAAATTCCTTGTGACATCTTTGTGATTGAAAGAATTATTTTAAATTTACTTTCTAATGCAATAAAATTTACAGATGAAGGGGATCTTATTTCTGTAAATCTATTAGATAAAAATGATTATATAGTTATCATAGTAAAAGATACAGGAATAGGAATTCAAGAAGATAAGCAGAAGATGATTTTTGAATGCTTCAGACAGGTAGATAAATCTTTTATTAGAAGAAGCGAAGGAAGTGGAATGGGATTAGCGATTGTTAAATTGCTAGTTGAATTACATGGAGGGAAGATTAAAGTAAGAAGTGAGGTGGGGGTATTTACAGAATTTATCATAAGATTACCTATAAAGCAGTTAAGTCAAGTAGAAGAATCTACAAATAATTATGTTATTAAAGAGAAAAGTCTAATTGATAGGATAGATATAGAATTTTCAGATGTATATGGGCTATAAATTATTAGCTCTGTTATCCAAATATAGTAGGTGTTAGTCGCCCTTTTTAGGATATGTTTTATAAAACATATCCTAAAAAGGGCGACTTTTTCGTTTTATATAGATATCCAAGTCTAAAGTGTAATAAAAGACTAAAGATCAAAAGCTAAAGATTAGCAACGAATTAACACGAATTAAAGATTAAAAGATTAATTAGTCTTTTAATTTTATTCGCGTAAATTTGGTAGATTCGTTGCTGAAAGTTATCTTTTAAGGTTTTTAGTTAAGAACTTAAAGGTATTAAATTATTAGGATATTTAAATTACATTCTAAAGTTGTTTA